>JAZNCD010000018.1:0-2927 GCA_045587365.1 Clostridia bacterium | reverse complement strand
GTCATATTTATACTTTGTGCAAGACCTAAAAGAAAGTTCTTTGACATACAAAGGTCGGTGATTACGCCTACAATCTGTGGGCCAATCGATGCACCAAAGTCTCCGCCTGCTGCCATAAGGGCATATATAAGTACGCCGCCGTTTGGGTATCTGTCAGAGGAGACAATGAGGCTGCCGGGCCACATCATAGATACACAAAGACCTGTGAGGGCACAACCTGCAAGCCCGACAAAAGGGTTTTCGGATACGGCTGCAAGGAGATAGCAGATGGTTGCACCTACCGCACCAAAGACAAGAACACGACCAATGTTTTTGCCGATTTTGGCGTACATAGAACGGCCTATTCCCAAGGCAAAGCCAAAGAGGGCAACACCGAAAATATCCCCCCATACTTTTGGAATGTTGAGCGCGCACTCAAGATAAGTAGAACTCCATTGAGCCATAACAAGTTCTGATGCACCGCCAAGAAAAATGGCAATCACGCAAAGCCATACTCCTCGTTTTTTAAGGTAGGCAATAGCGCCTGAAGTCCTTTTGGGGGTTACCATTTCAGGATAGTTTGCACCTGAATATAAAACGGCAGTTGCAAGTGGCAACAGTGTCAGAATAAGGGTGAGCCATTGCCAGTTGTGGGTGCCAAAAATATACAAAAATACAGAGCTGAAAATAATTATTGCTACAACTCCCCAGGCGTAAAGTGCATGAAGAAGACTCATTTCGCGGTCAGGCTTTTCGGACGGAATTGCCGCAACAAGAGGACTGAGAAGTACCTCGCCAAGACCACCTGACACAGAAAAAAGGAATGTGCCGACAAGCAAGCCTATGTACACGGAGTTTGGAAAAATAAAAGGATATATGGCGTAAATTAAAAATCCAATCACGGTAAAAACAGGCATTGTTTTGACGGTCCTTGGAATATTAAATTTGTGGGAGAAGAAAGAAAAAATCAAATCAATCCCAAGCTGCGTGCAAAAGTTGACGGCAACCAGCAAGCCCAAAAGAGAGTACGAGATACTATACATAGACCGAAAGGTCAGAAAAAGCAAGGGCGAGAGGTTGCACACCATTGCACCGCATATATTTGACACATAGCAAGCCGCCTTAAGGCGTGAGTATTTTTTGTCCATAATAATTCTCCTGAAATTAACGCATTAATATATATTATTCACACGTCGCTGTGTTGGTGTCTGTGTTGACGGATAGATTATACCCCGAAGTCAATTAAAAGTCAATGAGGGCAGTGTTTTGTGTAATAAACATATTATGCATTTTTAATATTGACGAGTGGCGCTTTTTTTGTTATACTTTGGGCAAAGAGGGTATGAAATATGATTTTAACTATTGATATTGGAAACACAAATATTGTCCTTGGTGGATTTGCCGATGAAGAGCTTACCTTTACATCGAGGATTTCAACCAATCCAAGAAAGACGGATGCAGAATACGCGACAAAGATTAAGAGCATTCTTGCTCTTTACGAGGTTGATAGAAGAGAGGTCAGCGGTGCAATTATTTCATCCGTTGTGCCACCCCTTACGGCGACGGTAAAGAGTGCCATAAAGATGGTATATGGTGTTGATGCTCTTGTGGTAGGCCCCGGGATAAAGACAGGAATTAATCTTCTTGCGGACAACCCGTCTGAGGTTGGTGCAGATTTGATTTGTGCCTGTGTTGCTGCGTATAACCTATACGAGCCGCCTGTGCTTGTAATGGATATGGGTACAGCTACAAAGCTTATTATTGTAGACGAAAAAGCGTGCTTTTCGGGTGTTTCTATTATTCCCGGTGTTGAGCTTTCTCTTAAAGCCCTTGCCGGCGGAACTGCGCAACTTCCTCAAATCAGTCTTGATGCCCCCGAGAGGGTGCTTGGCAGAAACACCGAGGATTGTATGCGCTCGGGCATAATCTTTGGAAGCGCATCGATGATTGACGGAATGATTGACAGAATTTCGACGGAGATTGGTGCAGAACCGACACTTGTTGCAACAGGAGGCTTGTCAAAGGCGATTATACCTCACTGTATACACAAAATAACAATTGACGAAAATTTGTTACTCAGTGGCCTTTTGATAATTTACAATAAGAATATAGATTTGAAAAAGAAAAAAATTAAATAAAATTATATAATAAATTTAGACGTTGCATCACCCAAGGGGTGAGTGACAGTCAGGAGGAATTTATGAAAAACACAAACAAAATGTCAACCAGGACACTTGTTCTTGGAGCGGTACTGACAGCCCTTGTAATTATTTTGCAGTTTGTCAGTATGAATTTAAGATTCAGTACTTTCAGCATAACGCTGACTCTGGTGCCTATCGTAATCGGTGCGGCAACCTGTGGCGTAGGTATGGGGGCGTGGCTTGGATTGGTTTTTGGTGCGGCAGTTCTTTTAACAGGAGATGCGGCACCATTTCTGGCAGTAAACTTTGCAGGCACTATTGCAACAGTTTTGGTAAAGGGTGTTGCGGCAGGTTTTATAACAGGTTTTGTGTACAAGCTGGTTGAAAAATACAACCGTTATGTGGCGGTTGGTGTAGCTGCAGTGGTTTGCCCTGTTGTGAACACGGGAGTATTTCTGGCAGGATGTAAAATCTTCTTTATGGAAGCAGTGGCATCATGGGCAGCGGCAGCCGGAATGGGTACAAATGTTGGCGCATATATGATTGTCGGACTTGTTGGAATTAACTTTCTTATAGAGCTTGGAACAAACGTAATTCTCAGCCCGATAATCGTAAGACTCTTAAAAATCAGATCAAAGTAAACAAAAAGCCTGAGACGGCTCTCCGTCTGATGTGACCCCAAAAAGTTAGACTTTTTATAGCGTAGCAGTTATAATGGCTGCTACGCTATTTTTATGCAGCCAGAGTGTTGAGACGAAATTGTACTGGACTCATCCACCCAAGTTTCTCTTTAATCCTTTTCTCGTT
>JAZNCD010000017.1:0-30349 GCA_045587365.1 Clostridia bacterium | reverse complement strand
ATAAAATCAACTGCCGCCTCGTCAATGTATTGCCCCGGGACAAGCACCGCCGCACCCGGAGGGCACGCAGAGACAACTCCTGCACTTATACGCCCCAGAGCCTCTTTAATATCAACAACCTCAAACTCTTTATCAATTGCTTTGTCTGGTGCAATTTGTATGTCAATTTCGGGCAATCTCATGTTTTTTTGAACTTCGTTGTTTTTATCTTTTCTTTTTTCTATCTTACACAAAGCCTTGCCAAGTTTTTCTATCTCTCTTTTTTTCGTAACCGCCGATGGAATAAAAACAACATATCTGTTGTCTGCCATCTCCGCATATATTCTAAATTCTTCTGCAAGAATTTTCTCAGCCTCATATCCTCCAATGCCCAAAGGCAAAAAATCAACCACAATTCTCGTGGCGTCCTGAGGTCTGTTTACAAGGCAACTGTCTGCAAATCTCAAATCAGTCTTTTGCAAAACCATATTCTTAAGCCTTGAAATTTCTTTTGCCAGAATTGGTAATTTTTTTCTCCCCGTCTTATCCATATATCTTGCAGACTCGTCAAGAGATGCCATCATCATATATGACGGGCTTGTGGTCTGAATAAGCCTGATGGTACGAATCAATCTGTCTTTGTTGATAATCGCATTTTTATTAATATGCAAAAAAGATGACTGCCCAAGCGACGGCAACGTCTTGTGGGCGCTCTGCACACAAAGGTCCGCCCCAAGGGCAAGTGCCGTCTGTGGCAAATTCTGTCTGTCAAAGACAAAGTGTGCCCCATGAGCTTCGTCAACTATCAAAAACCTGCCTGCCTTATGCAACATATCCGCAATAGCCGAAATGTCCGAGCATATACCATAATAGTTTGGCGAGGTAATAATCGCTCCGCACACATCGGGATGCTCTTCAAGTTTGGTTTTTACCTCTTGTGCCGAAACACCAAGGTAAAGCCCCTGCTCCTCATCAAAATCGGGAGCTAGAAAAATCGGCTCAATCCCTCCGAGGGCTATTGCCGATACCACCGATTTGTGACAACATCTGTCAACAAGCAGTTTCCCTCCTCGCGAAGCACAACCTAAAACCATAGCACGAAGCCCAAGACTTGATCCCCCTGTCAAAAAGAGGGTCTCTTCTGCCCCGAAAATCTCTGCACAGTTGTTCTGTGCGTTTTTCAGTATTCCATCGGGATTTTGAAGATTATCTGTGCCGCTGAGCTCGGTCACATCAATATTAAATGCATTTCTTCTAAAATAAGCACCAAGTCCCCGACCACTTTTGTGTCCGGGGATGTGCATACTTATTTTTTCTTTTTTTCTAAAGCTTATAAGCTCTTCTAAAAGAGATTTACTCATTTTAAATTAAAACTTTATTCCGTTTCTGATATATTCAACCAAATCAGCAATCTTTACGCGTTCCTGCTCCATAGAGTCACGGTGGCGAACTGTTACGCACTCGTCCTCTTCTGAGTCAAAGTCATAGGTGATACAGAACGGTGTGCCAATTTCGTCCTGACGGCGATAACGCTTACCGATACTTCCTGCCTCGTCAAACTCGCACATAAACTCTGCCGCAAGCTGAGCATAAACCTCCTGAGCTTTTTCAGAGAGTTTCTTTGAAAGCGGAAGAACTGCCGCCTTGATAGGAGCAAGTGCCGGATGCAATCTCATAACTGTACGAATATCATTTTTCTCTGCATCTACTACCTCTTCGTCGTACGCTTCTACAAGGAAAGCAAGGGCGACACGGTCTGCGCCAAGCGACGGCTCTACGCAGTATGGTACATACTTCTCGTTTGTCTCGGGGTCTGTGTATTCCATCTTCTCGCCACTGTGCTGACTGTGCTGCTTAAGGTCAAAGTCAGTTCTGTCGGCAATACCCCAAAGCTCGCCCCATCCAAATGGGAACATAAATTCTATATCTGTTGTTGCGTTGCTGTAGTGAGAAAGCTCTTCCTGCTCGTGGTCACGCATCTTGATATTCTCTTCTGCAATACCGAGAGAGAGAAGGAAGTTCTTGCAGTAATCCTTCCAATAGTTAAACCATTCAAGGTCTGTGCCGGGCTTACAGAAGAACTCAAGCTCCATCTGCTCAAACTCACGTGTTCTGAAGGTGAAGTTACCCGGTGTGATTTCGTTTCTGAAAGATTTACCTACCTGACCAATGCCAAAAGGAATCTTTTTTCTTGATGTACGCTGAACACTCTTAAAGTTTACAAAGATACCCTGTGCAGTCTCAGGACGGAGGAAAATCTCACTCTGGCTGTCCTCTGTAACACCCTGGAAGGTCTTAAACATAAGGTTAAACTTACGAATATCGGTGAAGTTGCTCTTGCCGCACTCAGGGCAGGCAAGGTTGTTCTCCTTGATATATTCCATCATCTTCTCGTCGGACCAGCCGTCTGCAGAAATGCCTGCAGCATCCTCGATAAGCTTGTCTGCTCTAAAGCGCGCCTTACACTCTTTACAGTCCATCAAAGGGTCAGAAAATCCGCCAACGTGACCTGATGCAACCCATGTTTTAGGGTTCATAAGTATTGCCGCATCAAGACCTACATTGTATGGGCTTTCCTGAATGAACTTCTTCCACCATGCACGCTTTACGTTGTTCTTGAATTCAACGCCGAGTGGACCGTAGTCCCAAGTGTTTGCAAGGCCACCGTAAATCTCCGAGCCCGGATATATAAAACCGCGTCCTTTACAGAGGGCAACTATTTTCTCCATTGTTTTATCTGTGTTTTTCATAATTTCTATCAGCCTTTCTCACTATCTGATTCTCTTTTATAATAATGTTTAATTGTACCACATATTGTCTTTAAATTCAAGCATTATTTTCATTATCCGGCCTCAACCATTTCGGAAATACGGTGTATAAATAAAGCTACCTCTATACGACTGGCATTTCCCTGTGGATTAATTGTGTTATCGCCATAGCCGCTCATAAGTCCTGCATCCACACAAGCCGCCATTGCTTCACGTGCATAAAAGTCAATGCTGTCCTTATCCTTGAACTGATTAAGTACACCTGTGTTTGGAATACTTGTCAAAAGCCCCTCACGGCTCAGCACTCTGTATGCAAGGGTTGCCATATCCTGGCGTTTCACCAGTGCTTCGGGGTCAAACTTGTTGTTGCCAACCCCTGCGGCAATCCCTAGCGCCTTTGCGATACCTATCTCTCTGTAATAGTAAGAGCCTATATATACATCGTCAAAGTTATCGGAAATCTCTGCGGTCTTTCCCAGAACTCTGAGGAGCAGAACGGTGTTGTCCGCTCTTGTAATTTTTGCATCAGGGTCAAACTCCGTCTCGCTTCTGCCCTTTATGATTCCACGGCTTGCAAGGTCATTAACCTCGTCCATTGCCCACCAATAATCATCCATATCGGTAAACTTGTTTACATAGTTTTTATCAACCTGAGCGAGAGTATGTCCGCCTGACATCTCATCGCCCACCGGCGGCACAACACTCTCGCTCTGTTTTGGAGGCTCCTGTGTCTGAGAATTATCTCCCGACACGGGGATGCTTCCGTCAGGAGCCTTTGTTCCATCACCGTTCACCTCTTGCATAAGTGCAAAAATTGAGGGGTTTTCTATAAAGTCGTTATATGTAAAGCAACAATATCCGTCAATGATACTGTCGGCTCTGCCGTTTAATATATGGGTGCGAAGCTCGTTTGTGCCGTTGTCACCCGTCCATGCAGGAAGAGTGCTTGACGTGGTACGATATGCCCCCTCGCCGATGTAGAGCTTTACATCAGTACCCTTTGTCACATCACCCCACCACTTACAAAGGGTGGTATAATCTGCAATTTCATAGCCGATATTCCAGTAAATCTGTGGCATAATATAGTCAACCCAACCATTTTTTACCCAAGCCCTTGAATCGGCATAAATACTACTGTAAGAGCCTTTGCCCGCAGTGTCACTGCCCTCTGCCATCTCGCTCTTGTTTGCCCATATTCCTCTCGGACTGATTCCAAACTGAATTTCGGGCCTGATTGAATGAAGCCTTGCATCAAGTGTTTCTACAAGGTAGTTTACATTGCTTCTTCTCCAATCCTCCTGACTGCTGTATTGGTCTTTGTAATAAGAGTATGTGGTGTCATCATTAAACGCTGCATCGGGATAGAAATAGTCATCCATATGAATTCCGTCAACATCGTAGTTTCTGACAATTTCTTCCGCTCCGTTTACAATTAGCTCAATAGCCGTCCGGTCACCGGGGTTATAATACATCTTCCCATTTGCATCGGTAAGCACAAGTCCCGGATTTTTAACTGCAGGATTGCTCTCAGCCAATTTTGTACTGTCCCCTGATGAGTTTGTAATTCTGTACGGATTTATCCACGCATGAAGCTGCATGCCACGTTTGTGTGCTTCCTCAACTGCAAACTCAAGAGGGTCAAATCCATCTGTCGGCGCCACGCCCTGAGTGCCTGTCAAATACCTTGACCATGGGAAGTACCCTGACTTATAAAGGGCATCTCCGCTTGGACGAACCTGAAAGAATACCGCATTAAATCCCATATCCCTGCAGTTGTCAAGTATCTGAATAAGCTCATTTTTCAGAACATTTGCATCCGTAGTTGGCGATGAGGGATAATCTATGTTTGCAACAGTTGACACCCAAACACCACGAAGCTCGGTATCCTTTGCCGCGTTAACATCAAGGGCGCCGCCCTGATGTACCATAGAGGTCGATATCACCGCACATACTATAAGTATAACCATTCGCATTAAAAAAGATTTATTGTTCATAATCGCTCCTTTTCTGTCTTTCCCCAGGCGTACTCTTTGAAAAGACTTGTTTTTCTGTTTTAATTCATGCATAACCAAAGGACAATCCTTTGTTTTATTTTTATGTTTGTTTTTTGCCATTTACTACACAGCAATACAGAGTTATTATACCATAAATTTTGCTCAATTGCAACCATAAGCCACGCCAACGCACTCCTCTTTGCCGCCTTTTAATACATTTTTAAGCTTTATGTAACATAATATATGTAATACCTGCAACAAACTTTATAACAACTGTACGCTATGGGCTTTTGTTGACTTTTCGCGGAATATATTATATAATTTAAGCATATAACAGATTTACAGGAGTGATGTATATGAGAATATGTGTATACGGTGCCGCAAGTAATGCAATTGCTCAGGATTTTATAATAAAAACAGAGGAACTCGGAAGAGAAATCGCAAAACGCGGACATAATATGGTCTATGGCGCAGGCGCCAATGGTCTTATGGGGGCTGCCGCCCGTGGCTGTCACGAGGGCGGCGCACATATTATTGGTGTTGCGCCGAAATTCTTTAACGCCGACGGCGTACTCTTTGAGCATTGTGACGAGCTTATCAGAACAGATACCATGCGTGAGCGCAAGCAGATAATGGAGGATAACGCCGACGCATTTATCATTGTTCCCGGCGGAATCGGCACTTACGAGGAGTTTTTTGAGATTTTAACTCTCAAGCAGCTGAGCCAGCACAACAAACCAATGGTTGTGTTTAATATAAACGGATACTACGATACAATGCAGGAGTTTATGCACAACGGAATTAAACATAATTTTATGAAAGAGGGCTGTCTTGAGCTTTACGAGGTTTGTACCGATATTGACGAAATCTTTGATTATATTGATAATTACAAGCCCGAAGAACACGATTTGCTATATTTTAAAGAAATTAAATAAATTCAAAAGGGACGGCATTTGCCGTCCCTTTTAATCTTATCCAAACATTACACTGTTCACTATACTCTCAAGGTATTCCTGTCTGCCACTCTGGGGCTCTTTTGTTCCGCCAAGCTCTTCGGCATATGCCGCAAGCTCTGTAAGAGTTGTTCCGCCAAGAATCTTCTTGCCAAGCTCTGTTTCAAAGCTTGCATACTTTTCTTTTACTGCGTTGTCAAGACGTCCGTCTTCTATTATTGCAGCTGCCTTGATAAGTCCAAGAGCGAATGTATCCATACCAAGGATAAATCCGTGGAATACATCCTCTGCGGTGTTACTTGGACGACGATTTTTAGCGTCAAAGTTAAATCCGCCTGTCAGTCCGCCCGCCTTTAACACCTCGTACATACACATTGTTGCACTGTATACATCTGAGGGGAACTCATCTGTATCCCATCCGAGAAGCAAATCGCCCTGGTTTGCATCAATTGAGCCAAGCATTCCATTGATTGCAGAAATTCTAAGCTCGTGCTGGAAGGTATGACCTGCAAGAGTTGCGTGGTTTGCCTCGATGTTCATCTTAAAGTCTTTGTCAAGACCATACTGTCTCAAAAATCCGATTGCAGTTGCCGCATCAAAGTCATACTGATGCTTCATTGGTTCTTTTGGCTTAGGCTCGATGTAGAAATCTCCCTCAAAACCGATAGAGCGGCCATACTCAACCGCCATACGCATAAGGCGTGCTATATTTTCCTGTTCGAACTTAACATCTGTGTTGAGAAGTGTCTCGTAGCCCTCTCTGCCGCCCCAGAAAACATAGCCCTTACCGCCGAGCTTAACTGTAAGCTCAAGAGCCTTTTTAACCTGAGCCGCCGCAAAGCAATAAACCTCTGCAGAGTTTGTGCTGCCTGCACCGTTCATAAATCTCGGATTTGAGAACATATTTGCAGTGCCCCAGAGGCACTTGATGTTGGTACCCTTCATTTTTTCGAGAATATAATCTGTGATTTCGTCAAGGCGTCTGTTTGTTTCCTTAATGTCATCACTCTCGGGTACAAGGTCTACATCGTGGAAGCAGAAGTATTCGATGCCGAGCTTTTCCATACATTCAAAACCTGCATCAACCTTTGCTTTTGCATGCTCCATTGTTCCCTTTTCTACACCAAAACTCTTGTCCGCAGTGTCTCTGCCGAACATATCTGTGCCTGTCGCACAGAGATTGTGCCACCAAGCCATAGCAAAGGGCAAATGCTCTTTCATCGGTTTGCCGAGAATTACCCTCTCTGCATCGTAGAATTTAAAAGCAAGGGGGTTTTTACTGTCCTTTCCCTCATACTTAATTTTTGGTATTTGTGTAAAATATTCCATTTTTATATCTCCTCTCTTATTTAATTTCCTTATATAAATTTTTTACTGCAGGATAGATTTTACTGAACTTTTCATATCTTTCATTATAGCGTTTGGCAATTTCCGCATCAGGCTTTACAGTCTCTGCTATTTTTACAAGCCTTGTTGAGCAAGCTTTTACATCTTCCTCTCCGCAAGCCGCCATAGCAAGCATTGCCGCGCCAAAGCCGGGGCCCTCTTCCTTTGTAGGGATTTCAAGGTCGATGTTCAGCACATTACACAAGATCTTACGCCACAGGGGTGACTTTGCACCGCCGCCGCAAAGAGTGCTCTTTTTTATGGCAAGGCCAAGACTCTTTGCAACCTCAAGGTTATCGCGTACCGCAAAGGCAACACCCTCAAGCACCGCCTGTACCATATCAACCCTCTTAGTGTCGGGTCTCATACCGATAAACATTCCTCTTGCATCTGTGTCATTAAGTGGGCTTCTTTCACCCATAAGATAAGGCAGGAAGAATATATCGTTTGTGCCTAAATCCTCGTCCTTTATATCAATCTGCTCTGCGTTATAGTCATTGGTATTTAAAATATCCTCGCAGAACCATTTGTTACAGGACGCCGCAGAGAGCATACAACCCATGAGATGATATCCGCCGTCTGCATGACAGAATGAGTGAAGAGAATTCTTATCGGGGACAGAGAATTTATCGGATGATATGAAAACTGTTCCCGACGTGCCAAGAGAGATGTTACAGCTACCCTCTCCAATAGTTCTTGTGCCGATTGCCGCAACCGCATTATCTCCGCCGCCGCCTGCAACCACAACACCGTCTTTAAGTCCAAGTTCTTTCGCTACATCCTCTTTTACTGTACCGATGTTGTCATAACTCTCGCACAGCATAGGCATCTGCTCTTTTTTAACAGAGCAGATATCAAGCATTTTATCAGACCATTTCTTATTCTTGACATCAAGCAACAACATTCCCGATGCATCTGAATAATCACAGGCATGCACCCCGGTGAGACGATAGTTTATATAGTCTTTTGGGAGCATAATCTTTTCTATCTTGTCAAAGTTCTCTTTTTCGTTATTCTTTACCCACAAAATTTTTGGTGCGGTAAAGCCTGCAAAAGCAATGTTTGCAGTGAACTTTGAAAGCTTCTTCTTGCCAATTTTGGTATTGAGATACTCAGTCTCTTTTGCAGTTCTGCCGTCGTTCCACAAAATTGCGGGACGGATAACATTGTCATCCTTGTCAAGAATAACAAGTCCGTGCATCTGTCCGGCTACCGCAATGCCACAGATACTCTCTCTATCCGTACCCTCGGTCAGCTCCTTTACGCCCGACACAAAGGCATCCCACCAATCCTCAGGCTTTTGCTCGCTCCAGCCGGGGTTTGGATAGATTACATCGTAGGACTTTGAAACCGAACCTGCAATCTCTCCGCCTTCGCCGATAAGCAGTAATTTAAGAGCGGAAGTTCCAAGGTCTGCACCTATGTAATACTTCATAGATATCTCTCCTTATTTAAAACTTATTTCCAGGGTCTCTCCCTTTTTGATAAACACCTTTTTGATGCCACATAAATTCTTGTGTGGAATATACTCAAACTTGAGTACTGCATAAGCGGTGTCATATTCGCCCTTGTTGGTAAGGCGAACAGTGTCTTCATCAATCCACTCCTCGTCAATCTGAGAGTATGTAAGACCAAAACCGAACTCATAAACAGGGGTGCCCGTGAAGAACTTATAAGTTCTGTTCTCCATTGAGTAATCATTAAATGCAGGCAAATCTTCTGTTCCCGCATAGAAAGTTACAGGCAATCTGCCGCTTGGGCTTACCTTACCAAAAATAACGTCCGCAAGAGCAAGTCCGCCCATAGCACCCGGATAGAAGCACTGAATTAGCGCATCACATTCTTCCTTCTGCTTTGAAAGGTTTATACAAGAGCCACTCAGGTTTACAAAAACAATTGGCTTGCCGACTGCTTTTACTGCGTCGTAGAGCTCTCTCTGTGTCTTTGGAAGCTCAAGGTCAGCCTTATCTGCACTGACCATAAATGATCCGCTGTGCTCGTCGCTCTCTTCTCCTTCCATGGTTGCATCAAGACCCATAAACATAATTACTACATCGCTGTTTCTTGCTGCAACAACCGCTTCTTTAATACTTGTACATACATTATGCACACCCTCGTCTTCGTTCCAGAGAGGACATCCCTTCGCAAATTTAACATCGGTGTATTCCATAATTCCGCGAAGTGGTGTAAAGTGTTTTGCAGGTCTGCCCTGATAGTTTGCAACAAGCATATCAACAGAGTCACTGTTAGGACCGATAACCGCAATCTTTTTGTCGGGGCTGAGGGGGAGAATTCCGTTGTTCTTAAGAAGAACTATACTCTCCTGTGCCATCTTGAGGTTAACTTCTCTGTGCTTATCGCAATCTATTATATCAAAGGGAATACTGTCATATTCACAATCATCTGCAAACATACCAAGTCTATATCTCGCCTCAAAGAGCTTTGTTACCGCCTCGGTAATTGTCTCCTCTGTTATAAGGCCAAGGGCAACAGATGTCTTAAGGAAAGGATACGCCGAGCCACAGTTAAGCTCGCATCCGTTGTTAACCGCAAGAGCGGCACTTTCTGCCTCGTTATTTGTTATCTTATGGTTTAGGTTTATATCACAAATTGCACCGCAGTCTGATACAACATAACCTTTAAAACCAAATTCATCACGCAAAATATCCTTAAGCAAGGTCTTACTTGCGCAACACGCCTCGCCATTCACTCTGTTATATGCGCCCATAACCGCAGAAGGGTCTGCGTTGTCAATACAATACTTAAACGCCCAAAGATATGTCTCGTACAAGTCCTTTTGTGATACTTCTGCATTAAAGCCATGTCTTTCTTCCTCGGGGCCGCTGTGTACAGCATAGTGCTTTATTGTTGCATCAAGCTTACGATACTTTCCGTCGCCCTGAAGGCCTTTTATAAATTCTACACCCATAACACCTGTGAGGTATGGATCTTCACCATAGGTTTCGTGTCCTCTTCCCCATCTTGGGTCGCGGAAAATATTTATATTGGGTGACCAATATGTAAGGCCCTGATATATGTCTGTCTCTCCAAAAGTTTTATATTCGTTATACTGCGCTCTTGCCTCGTCAGAAATAACCGTTGCAACCTCGTTCATAAGCTCAGGGTTAAAGCTTGCCGCCATTCCTATTGCCTGAGGGAAAACCGTTGCAGTACCTGCTCTTGCAACACCGTGGAGACATTCGTTCCACCAGTTATACGCAGGTATGCCAAGCCTCTCAATAGCCGGCGCATCATACTTCATTTGTGAAATTTTTTCAGCCAGTGTCATCTTTGACACAAGCTCTTCTGCCATCTTTCTGAAATCCATCGTTATTCCTCCTTTGAGTTTATATTTTCTTTATAACACACAACGCTTGACATTTCTCGCCAAATCAAATATAATATATAGACAAAATTTGTCCTACATGGAGGCTGTTATGTTTTACGAACTTCAACATTCCCTGACCCCTGAATATTTTCGCAAGGAATATAATCAGAATTTTTCCTTTCCTGCCCATCTGCACAAGGCTTTTGAATACTTCTCGGTTGCCTCGGGAGAAATGATAATTACCGTTGACAATACTCCTTATCACTTGTATAAGGGGGATTCCCTTTTGGTGTTTCCAAACCAGATTCACTCTATATCAAGCACAGAAAGTAGCCATAATTTGTGTATATTTTCGCCCGAGCTTGTCAGGGCGTATACCTCTAAAATCACGGGGATGATTCCCGAAAGCAACAAATTTACCGCAGGCAAACACATTGCATATGCTCTGTCCAGCCTTAGCGACAACGCTTCGGTTATCGACAAAAAAGCATTATTCTATTCTATCTGTGCAGAGTTTGACAAGACTGCAAAATATGTAAAAAGAGACGCTGACAAAAGCGATTTGCTCTCCATCATCTTTAAATATGTAGAGGCAAACTATAACAAAGCGTGCTCGTTGTATAATCTGTCTGACGATACGGGCTACAGCTATTCATATTTGTCCAGGTATTTCAAAAACATTATGGGCGTGTCCTTTAATAACTATGTCAACCGCTATCGTATAAGTAATGCGTGCTACCTCCTCGGCAACACAGATTATACAATTTTGCAGTGTGCACTTGAGAGCGGATACGACTCGCTCAGGAGCTTTAACAGAAACTTTACCGATTATCTCTCGGTTACGCCAAGCGAATATCGGGCAAGTCTTAAAAACAACGAATAATGTATAGGCAATCTTATTGTGTCAGGAAGCACTTGTCATGTTGAGCGTAGCCGCAGGCGAAGTCGAAACATCTTTAAAAAGTTCCTTCGCTTTGCTCAGGATGACAGGCAGAGAAGCCTTAAAAAGCCTCCCATGTGGGAGGCTTTGTCTATATTTTAATTTTTTTCTTCCTCTTTTTTACAGTTTCAAAGTTTCTCCGCTCTTTACTACATAGGTCTCGCCCTCTATTGCCACCCAAACATCAATGGCCGACGGGTTGTGAATCGTCTTTCTGTCTACGCCTGTCTGCAGATTTTCGTAAGCCTTGACATAATCATATACTTCTATGTTTGTAGCATACCATATATCTTCTCTTCCACCTATATACTTTGCAAATTCTTCTATAACTTCCCAGTTATCACTATTGTCAAACTCGTATGCATGTCCCCACAGATAGAACATCCATCCCCTTCCCCAATGACGCATATCATCTTCTGCAAATTTCCGTGCAAGTTCCATAAGTCTTGGGTTGTTGTGATGACAGGTGGGATTAAGTTCAAGCCAGTTATGCGGCAAATCAAAACTTTCTGTGGGTTTTACTGTACGAGAATAGCAGATTCCGCATTTTTTGAGCACGTCGACTGTCTCATCATTATATGTGCCAAATGGGTATGCCATACCCCTTGCAATCACACCGTAGTCTCTCTCTATCGCACGTCTGTCCTCTATTATCTCACATATAACCTCGTCGCTTTTAAGTTTTTCCAGAAACGGATGGGTGTATCCGTGCACTGCAACTTCATGGCCTGAATTTATATAAAGTTCTTTTGCCTCAGACAATTTCATTCTGCCGTAAAACTTCTCCCTCTTTGCATCTTCTTCAAGATACAATCCCGAGTTAATGTTAAAGGTCCCTTTTAAACCATACTTGTTCATAATCTCAACAAGTCTTATGTCCTGCACCACGCCATCATCATAGCTAAGGGTCAGAACTTTTCTCTTTCCGTCCTTAAACCTTATATACATTATAAAACCCTCTCCCTGTTTAATCATCTTGTTTGATATATCATAACATACACAATCGTACATTTCAATATTTTTATTTCACCCAATTCAGGTCTTTATCATATTATAAAGCGGAGGTGAAATATATGAACAATTATAATTGCAACTGTGGTTGCAGACTTGGATGCGCGGGACTTGCTCTTATTGCAAGTGCTATCATCGGTGTTGTTGCAGCCTTTCTGAGCTTTGCGGCTCTTATAACAGTTACCCCTGCATTTTTGTGGGTGTTGTTTGGAATCGCCGTAGGCACACTTGGCATAACACTTCTTGGCTCTTCCGCCTGCCCATCTGACGGAAGATACTGTTGCCGTTATCTCCGCCAGCTTATAGCAGGAATTTTAGGAACAGTTCTGACATCTGTAATCCTCCTTGGCATAACCTTTGCCGCTACAAGCATAGTTGGAGCCATTATCACAGGACTGCTTCTGTTCTTTTTCTCTTTGACAATAACAAGTGCCGCTTGTCTTGTTAAGTGCAGATACGACTGTGACTAATTTAAATTGAAATGCCCCGATAAGATGTTTCTTATCGGGGCAAAAATTATGAAGACCGTTTGGGGGAACGGTCTTCAAGGGAGGGAGTTATGTTTTTTGAAATGCAGTCATCTGCTGCACTTTTATTATACTGCCCCTTGAAATTTCCGTGGTTAATAAAATGTAAAAATAAAATTAACAATATATGAATTTTATTAAGAAGCTATGCAAAGGTTGCCCTGAGAGCATTTTATAATAAAATATTAAAAAAGGGCTTGAAATATTTTCGTTGGTATGATATAATACTCCGTACTGATTGCAGATTGTCCGATTTTCTACATATATTTTTGGGCACTGCAAATTAACATTATTGATAATATGTATTGAAAGATACAAGGAGGAAGTAAAATGAACTTAGCTTTAGTAATTATTCACGTTGTAATTTCTGTTGTTCTTGTTGCGGTTGTACTTATGCAGCACGGCAAGCAGCAGGGTCTCTCAGGCGCCATTGCCGGCGGTGCAGAAACCTTCTTTGGAAAGAACAAGGGCAGAACCGTAGATGCAATGCTTAAAAAGTTTACAGCAGTTATCGCTGTTCTCTTTATCATAAGCTCTCTTGCATTGACCGCAGTTTCTGTAAAGGACCTTAAGGACGCTCAGGCAGAGGCTCAGGCACAGCTTGAAGCATCAGAGACCGTTGACATCACAACCGAAGAAGCTCCCGTTGAGGGCGAGGCTGCTGAAGAAGCTCCGGTTGAAGAAGTTCCTGCTGAAGAAGCTACCGAAGAAGCTGCTGAATGATTTAAATATGCATAATCTAAATGGGGGCAACCTTGATGGTTGTCCCCATTTTAAAATTATAAACCGGTGATTATTATGAAGATAACTTTTAAAAAATTATATGGGCATTTTAAGACCATAACTGCACATCGGCACTGCGTTATTGCCCATAGCAAAAAGGCAGGCATGCTGTTTCAGGGGCTTTTTCACGATTTGTCAAAATACAGTCCGTCAGAATTTTGGGTAGGTGCTAAATATTACTCAGGCGACAAAAGTCCAAACGAGGCAGAGCGAAGAGATGTTGGCTATTCAACTGCGTGGATGCATCACAAGGGCAGAAACCGTCACCACTTTGAATATTGGTCTGATTATGATATGGAAACACATCTTATGACGCCTATGCCCATGCCCCCAAGGTACATTGCAGAGATGTTCTGCGACAGAGTTGCGGCAAGCAAAATATATCAGGGCGAAAACTACACAGACAGCCATCCGATTAACTATTTTTTAAAGGAAAAGACAACTCTGCCCATTCATCCCGACACTGCAGAAATTCTTGAAGATTTATTAACAACTCTCGCAGATTTGGGCGAGGACGCCGCCTTTAGAAAAGTCCGCAGAATGATAAAAAATAAGGTGTAGACCATAGTAAGTATACTGCTTGGGATATAAAAGAAAGCCTTCCCCTTGAGGGGAAGGCTTAAAAACCGCCAAGTTTTCCACTATAGGAGAACTCGGCGTTTTTGTTTCACCGTCCTTTAGAACACTTACCATATGGTCTCTTTTTTATACTGCCTCGGACATCAGGGTTATTCTGATGGTTGCAATCCTTCCATCGGCTTTGCTGAACATAAAGTCCTGAAAATAGTATCCCGATGTGTCCTCACTCTTCTGTTCTTTAGTCAGGCTTGTTCCAAGAAACTCAACCTTTTTGCCGTCTTTTTTAAAGTATCTGACCGCTCTTGAAGCAGTTTTACTTGTCTCTCCTGTGCTCTCGTCTACCTCTTCCACGCCCTCGGTATAGCTGTCACCATAAGCCTTTTTAAAGTCCTCTGCAGAGGTACCCACGCCAACACCCCTTGAAGTAAAGTATCTTGTCTCTTTTCCATCCTTGAACTGACCGTTTGAAACAATAAAAGATACTGCCGCTTCGTCCTTATACTTTACCACAACGCCGTCGTATACCTTGTATTCGTTGTCAACTCTCTCGGGCGTGCCTGTAACCTCTTCTATCTCGCTTACTTTCATACCAAGAATAATTTCCTTGCCTGACACTGTATCGACCAGTGACAAGTCACCCTCGCCATACTCATACTGAGTGCTTTCGTCTCTTTCGTCAAGCACAACCTCGTAATTTTTGTCTGTATTCTGAGAATCCGTGCTTGGAATAATGTTCTCATTTTTCTCTCCGCAACCTGAAAATCCTGCAATAATTACAAAAAACGTTGCTATAAGAGCAAGTGCCTTTTTCATAGATACCTCTCCTTTTTATTTTAAATATATAAGCAAAACTGCAATATCTGCAGGCGAAACGCCTGATATTCTCGATGCCTGACCAAGGGACAGAGGTCTTATCTTGTCAAGCTTCTGTCTTGCTTCAAGTCTCAAGCCATCAATTTTACTGTAATCTATATCCTTTGGCAGAGCCTTGTTTTCAAGCTTTGAGAACTGCTCTGCCTGAGACATCTGTCGGTTTATATATCCCTCATACTTTATACTGATTTCGACCTGTTCGCAAACATCTGCAGGCAAGACAGGTCTTTCCTTGTCAACTTCTTCAAGCTCCTTATATCCCACTTCGGGTCGCTTTAAAAGCTCGCTTGCCCTCGCCCCTGTCGAAATTGCTGTACTGCCTGCCTTTACAAGAATTTCGTTTATCCCATCCGACGGCGGAATCACAAGATTTTCAAGCCTCTTGATTTCCTTTTCTATTGCCGCTTTTTTCTCGAGGAACTTCTCGTATCTCTCGTCGGAAATCAAACCTATTTCGTGACCTATCTCTGTAAGCCTTAAATCCGCATTGTCCTGCCTGAGAAGCAGTCTGTACTCTGACCTTGACGTCATCATACGATATGGCTCGTTGGTGCCTTTTGTAACAAGGTCATCAATAAGCGTGCCGATGTATGCCTGAGACCGCTCCAGCACAAAGGGCTCCCGACCGAGAATTTTATGTGCCGCATTTATTCCTGCAACAAGACCTTGCGCCGCCGCTTCTTCGTACCCCGAGCTTCCGTTAAACTGTCCTGCACCATAGAGGCCGCCGATTGTTTTAAACTCAAGAGTCGGCAAAAGCTGAAGCGGATTTGCACAATCGTATTCTATGGCATAGGCGTTTCTCGTCACCTGAGCGTTTTCAAACCCGGGCAGAGAATGTATCATCTCAATCTGAACATCCTCGGGCATACTGCTTGAAAATCCCTGAAGATACATCTCTTCTGTATCTATTCCCATAGGCTCTACAAATAGCTGATGTCTCTCCTTGTCACGAAACCTGACAATTTTGTCCTCAATAGAGGGACAGTATCTTGGACCTATACCCTTTATGTCTCCGCCGTAAAGCGGTGAGCGATGCAAGTTGTCAAGTATTATTTTGTGCGTTTTTTCGTTTGTATATGTAATGTGACAGGAAACCTGATTTTCAAGCTCGCCCTCGGTTTCGAAGGAGAATGGCGTAATACTCTCGTCGCCAATCTGTTCTTCAAGCTTTGAAAAATCAATGCTTCGTCTGTTTATCCTCGGCGGTGTACCTGTTTTAAACCTGACAAGCTCTACGCCAAGCTTTTCTAAATTCTTCGAGAGTCCCGTCGCAGGGAAAACCCCATCTGGGCCGCTCTCCTGACTGAACTCGCCAATTATTATTCTGCCCTTAAGATAGGTGCCTGTACACACGATAGCGGCACGGCACATATACTGTGCCCCTGCCATTGTCACAACCGAGTTTACACAGTTGTTCTCATCTACCGTAACATCCACTATCTCTGCCTGTCGTATATCAAGGTTTTCGCAAAGCTCTATGCGATGCTTCATATCATTCTGGTACGCGCGTCTGTCAATCTGTGCACGCAGCGAGTGAACAGCAGGGCCTTTCCCCCGATTGAGTATTCTCGACTGAATAAAGGTGCTGTCTGCCGCTTTGCCCATCTCTCCGCCGAGGGCATCTATCTCGCGCACAAGATGTCCTTTTGCAGTACCACCGATACTCGGGTTACAGGGCAGATTTGCCACAGAGTCAAGAGAAATGGAAAATATACAGGTTTTAAGCCCAAGGCGTGCCGAAGCAAGGGCAGCCTCAATTCCGGCGTGCCCTCCTCCTATAACCGCTACATCATAACTGCCTGCTGTAAACATTTTCTGTCATCTCCCAAATATCAATTTTAGAATAATCCTGTTATTCTTCCCTCTGTGTCTATGTCCATATTGTTTGCCGCAGGAACTTTAGGAAGCCCCGGCATTGTCATTACATCGCCTGTCAGTACAACTACAAATCCTGCACCGGCTGACACTCTTACCTCTCTTACGGTGATGCAAAAATCCGACGGTCTGCCAAGAAGGGCAGGATTATCAGAGAGAGAATACTGTGTCTTTGCCATACAAACAGGCATTTTGTCAAAGCCAAACTCTGTAAGAGTTTTGATTTCCTTTTCTGCCTTTGCAGTGTATACAACTCCGTCTGCACCATAAATTTCCTTTGCAACTGCCTCTATCTTTTCTTTTATAGGCAACTTCTCATCATAAATCGGTGCAAACTTACCACTACCATCGTTTTCTTCAATTGTTTTAACAACCTTTTCTGCAAGGTCCATTCCGCCGTCGCCGCCCTTTGCGAAAACTTCGCACATTGATACGGCTACTCCCTTGTCCTTGCAGAAGTCTTCTATAATCTTAAGCTCTGCATCTGTATCTGTATAGAAGCGGTTCATAGCAACTACAACAGGGAGACCAAACTTATTCATATTCTCAATATGCTTGCCAAGGTTTACGATACCTTTTTTCAAAGCCTCTGTGTTTTCCTCGTTGAGTTCTGCCTTTGGCACGCCACCGTTATACTTAAGTGCACGCACAGTTGCAACAAGAACTACGCAAGAAGGCTTTAGCCCACCGAAACGGCACTTAATGTCAAAGAACTTCTCTGCACCAAGGTCAGAGCCAAAGCCTGCCTCTGTAATGCAGTAATCCGCCATCTTAAGGCCAAGCTTAGTGGCACGGACAGAGTTACATCCGTGTGCAATGTTTGCAAATGGTCCGCCATGCATAAGACAAGGTGTGTTCTCAAGAGTCTGCACAAGGTTTGGTTTTATTGCATCCTTTAAGAGAAGCCCCATGGCACCCTGAACACCAAGGTCGCCTGCTGTAACGGGGTCTCCGTCTAAGTTATATCCAATTACAATTCTTGAAATTCTTGCCTTTAAGTCCTCTACATCATCTGCAAGGCAGAGAATAGCCATAATCTCGCTGGCAACAGTTATCATAAAGCCGTCCTCTCTCGGAAAACCGTTTACCTTTCCGCCAAGACCTACGATAATCTCACGAAGGGCACGGTCATTCATATCAAGGCATCTCTTCCATACCACTCTTCTCTGGTCAATGCGAAGTGCGTTTCCGTGATGAATATGATTGTCTATTGCCGCAGACAAAAGATTGTTTGCAGAGGTAATGGCGTGCATATCGCCTGTAAAGTGAAGGTTTATATCCTCCATAGGAATAACCTGAGAGTATCCGCCGCCTGCCGCTCCGCCTTTTACGCCCATTACAGGTCCCATTGACGGCTCGCGCAGTGCAATGATTGCATTCTTGCCGATTTTGGGCATAGCCTGTCCAAGACCAACAGTAACGGTTGTTTTACCCTCGCCTGCAGGGGTCGGGTTTATGGCAGTCACAAGTATGAGCTTTCCGTCCTTGCCGCTCATTTTCTCGGCTATAAGCTCGTCAGACAGCTTTGCCTTGTATTTTCCGTAAAACTCAAGCTTCTCGGCATCTATGCCAAGACCTGCTGCTATGTCTCCTATGTGTTTTGGTGCTGCTTCCTGTGCAATTTGAATATCCGTTTTCATTTGTACTCTCCTCTTTACAATTATTTATAACGCCTCTGTAAGGCTTTCATATACATATTTTTATATTACCACAAAAACACTCTTTTTGTAAACACCTGTGTTTAAATTTATCAAAGAAATATATTTGTTTTCTCCTGTAACCAAATCCGGGGTTTTGCGTATGATAAAGTGTAAGGACTGCCGCAGACAAACAAAGGAGCAAGGTTACGTCATTTTGCTCTGCTTTTTCTGCGGCAGTCCCCAAACAAAACAGGAGGTGTAAACATATGTTTAACAATGGTTGTGGCAATAACAGCTGCCTCTGGATTATTATTCTTATAATCCTTATTTCCTGCTGCTGCGGTAACAACGACAGTCGCTCAGGCTGTATCTCAAACAGCTGCTGCTGTGACTGATTTCCTGCCCGTACATAATCCCGTATTCGGAATTATGTGCCACACTGCCATATAGGCAGTATAACTGATGCCCAATAACTTTTGCTTAGGAGGTGTAGAGTATGGGATGCTTTGGTAACGGATGTTTTGGTGATAACAACTGCTTATGGATTATCATTCTTATAATCCTTATTTTCTGCTGCTGCGGAGATAACAACGGCTGCTCAAACGGCTGCTGCTAATACAATATTTTAAAAAACAGGACGGAATATTCCGTCCTGTTTTTTGTTAACAATATATTTACATTATATTGCCTGATTTTCTTTGACATTAACATAAAATAATGTTATTATGTTATATAAGTAACCTTTTTGATTTTTTATAATCAAAAGCCGAGAGAGGAGTAACATTATGTCAGAAGAAAAGGCCCGCCTTTCTGCAATAGAAATACAGGGGCTTTCCAAATATTATGGGCAAAAAGAGGCTTTGTCCAACGTCTGCTTTAGTGTAAAAAAAGGTGAAGTTATGGGCTTTTTAGGTCCAAACGGCGCCGGCAAGTCAACCACTATGAACATAATCACAGGCTACCTCGCCCCAAGCGGAGGTAAAATATTTATTGACGGAATCAATACGGCGGACAACCCTATGGAAGCAAAGCGTAAAATAGGCTATCTGCCCGAAATCCCACCCCTTTATACCGATATGACGGTTCTTGAGTATCTGAATTTTGTCTTTGACCTTAAAGGTGTAAAGGCAAGCAGAGAAGCACATCTTCGCAAGGTAATGGAAAAGGTCCGCATCTTTGATGTAAAAAATCGAATGATTCGCAACCTGTCAAAGGGCTACAAGCAGAGAGTCGGCCTTTCGCAGGCACTTATCGGCGACCCCGACATCCTTATACTGGACGAGCCTACCGTTGGTCTTGACCCACGCCAAATCTTAGAGATCAGAGATGTTATCTCAGACCTTGGCAAGGAAAGAACTATCATCCTCAGCACTCACATTATGCAGGAGGTTATAGCCGTTTGCGACAGCTATACCATAATAAACCACGGTAAAATCGTTGCCACCGGAAGTATGGAGGAATTTTCTGCAGGCGATATGGGCAGCTATCGGCTAAGGCTCAGGGCAAGCGGAGAGGCGGCAATCTCTATGGCAAATGGTATAGAAAACCTTGCTTTTGCCAAAAACGCCGGCAGTCACGAGAGGGGAACAACCGATTTAATCCTTACCGCCGAAAAGGGCTGCGACATACGGGAAAACATTTTTACCTGTTTTAAGGATGCAAATATACCTGTTCTTTCATTCTCTCCTGTGACCCACTCACTGGAAGATATTTTTATGAAAGCAATCCGTGAAGATTCGTCAACAGAAAACCCCGGCAACAAGAGAAAGGAGGCGGATGAATAATGAAGGCTATATTTTCAAGAGAACTGAAAAGCTTCTTTTATTCTCCCATAGGATACATTTTTACAGGTGTATTTATTGTTTTGTGCTCCTTCTTCTTTGTAAGCGGAGCGCTTATGTATCAGAGCGCCAATCTGAACGTTGTTTTTTCCAACATAAACGTGGTGTACCTGTTTCTCGTCTCCATTCTTACAATGGGCCTGTTTTCATCTGAGCGAAGCCGCAAAACAGACCAGCTGCTGCTTACATGTCCGGTTAGGGTTTCCGATATTGTTGCAGGCAAGTATCTGGCGGCTCTTGGCGTTTTTGGTGTTACGCTGGCGCTTTCTCTGGTTTATCCGATTATTCTTTCGATTTTCGGAAACCCCAGCATAAGCGAAATGATAGGCTCGTATATCGGGTTTATTCTTTTGTGGAGCGCCTTTATCGCAATTGGTATGTTTATTTCTGCAACCACAGAAAGTCAGACCATTGCGGCAGTTATCACCTTTGGTATACTGCTTATAGTTTACTATATGAACACTCTTGTTTCGGGCTTTTCAAACGAAACTGTCAAATCAATTGTTCTGTGGTTTTCTCTTATGGACCGCTATAAGGATTTTCAGGCAGGAATGCTCGATATTGAAGGCGTTATATATTATCTGAGCTTTGTGCTTTCATTCTGCTTCCTCACCGCTCAGCTTATCCGCCGCAGACAACACAGCGACACAAAGCTTCGTACAAACAACCTTGTGGTTACCGCTGCGACGATTGCGGCAGTTATCCTTGTCAACGGTATTGTGTCAACCATAGCCGCTAAGGCTCCTCTTAAAATTGACCTTACACACGACAGGATTTATGAATACTCCGAACAGACAAAAGAGGTTGTAAAAAACCTTGATGAAGATATAACCATCTATTCTCTATACCCTGACGACGCAAGCGACACCTATGCAAACACTCTTTGGGAATATCTTGACAGATATAAAAAAATGAGCGACAAAATCACTGTTTCAAACAAAGACCCCTACAAAGACCCATCCTTTGTCCGTCAGTATGCAGAGAACATTCCTGTCGGCTCGGTCATTGTGGAGCAGGGAAACCGTTTCCGTATTGTTCAATTTGAAAATTTGTATACTCAAAGCAGTATAAACAGCTCGCTCTCTATTGATGCCGAAAGACAGCTTACCTCTGCAATCCGCTACGTCAGCGGTATGAGCGAGCCTGTAAATGTATACTTTATCAGAGGTCATAACGAACACGCAGGTGCAGACTCTGCCCTGGCTTCTGCCTTTGAAAACGAGGGCTATATTGTGGGCGAAACCACAATCGGCACAGAGGGAATCCCCGCGGATGCAGACCTGCTCGTATCTCTTGCCCCTGCGGCAGACTTCTCTGCCGAGGACCGCGATGCTCTGGACAGCTATCTTCAAGGTGGCGGAGCGGCAGTCTTTGCCTTTACTTCAGGCACAGAGCCTATGGATAGACTGTATTCTTATCTTGGCGAATGGGGTATATTATCAAACAACGACTTTGTTGTAGAAGCCGACAGCTCTATGGCGTTTAAAACACAGGTAGGTGTACCGGTCCCCGCTCCGAGAATGCAGGAACACACCATAACAGAAAAACTGCTGAGCAGCGACGTGGCTCTTATTACCCCTGCAGCATGCAGCTTTACAATTAATAACAACAACCCTCAATATGCAACGGTTACTCCCCTTCTTAAAACCTCAAAATCTTCCTGGGGGGTAACGGACTTAAGTGGCACGACGGAGAAAAAAGCAGGCGACCCTGAAGGTCCGCTTACCATTGCCGCACTTTCAGAAAAAGGCGGTGCCTCCGGAAAAATCTTTGTCATCGGGTCTGTTCAGGCAATAGAGTGGCAGGGGATTCTTACAAACTCCAGCTACTCAAACGGTGACTTTTTCTTAAATGCCTTTTCCTATATGACCGACAAAGGAGACGCCTTAAACATACGCGCAAAGAAAATCAGCACAGAGTCTCTTACAATGAGCGAGCAACAGTACAATTTCTCGGTTACTTTTGTTCAGTACATTATGCCGCTTTTGATTTTGGCAGTGGGACTTCTTGTGTGGCTTAAGAGAAGATATCTGTAAAAAACAGAAAGGAATTTATAGCTATGACGGCAAAAAAACGTCTTGTACGAAACATTATATTTGCCATCCTGACGGTGGCAATTCTCGGCGGAGGATACTACTTCGCTTTAAAATGGGAGCCCGGCAGCACAGGTCAGGTGGAGGAAACCTTTGACCCCAGTCTTACCTATGTGGTTTTTGAAAATCAGGGCGATGTAACCTCGATAGATATTAAAAACCAAAGTGAAGAATATACAATTTTAAGAAGCGACAAGGATGGGATAACATCCTATTCTATTCCCTCCTCCGCTTACAATCTTGACTCGCATACTATCGGCAGCACATTCAGCTCTTTAATAACCACCTCTGCTGTCCGCACAGTCTCTGAAGACGCTTCAAACCCCTCAGAATACGGACTTGGCGAGGGCTCTATACAGTTTACCATTACAAAAAGCGACAACACACGCACAACCGTCTTAATTGGTGACGAAATTCCATCAGGCGGAGAGTTTTATTGTATGACCTCCACGGGAAATAAAATTTATACTGTAAGCAGTCGCACAGCGCAGCTTGTCTCCAAGGTCATTTCGGATTACAGACCAAAGGGCATTCTTGTTCTGGCAGCATCTACGGACATAAGCAATTTTACCCTCTACCACAAGGGCAACCTTGTAGTAAGCTTTAAAGAAACCACTCAAGAAGAGCAGGACGAAATGATTGTTCCGACACAGTGGGTTATTGAAAAGCCCTGGCGCTCTGAGGTTGACGCCGAAAAGGTAATAACACTCTTTGAAAACTTTATTGATATTTCCGCTACTGATTTTCCCTCTGCGGAAGAAACACCTGTGTTTGACTATAAACTTGAAATCTCAGCAAAGGGTCAGGACTATGTCTTCAGCATAGGCAACGAAAATCAAAACGGCGGCGTTTATCTGCGCAACGACAAAACCTCTGAAATGTATATTGTCGGCTTCCAGCTTCGGGTGGCAGTTATGGGGATAGACCCAAACCTTTACACCACAAAGCTTGTTGACCTTGAAAAGCTTGGTGACATCTCTAAGATAACCATCAGTTCAGGCAAGGGGGAATATACAATGTCTCCCGGGGATTTTGATATCTGCGGAGAAAAGGTTGACGAAAAGACCTTTAAGCAAACCTACCAGACGGTTATGAGTGTTGGCTACATCGACAGAGGCGATCTGACTCCAAGCGGAAATCCCTATATGACAATCACCTTTGACCTCACAGACGGAAGCCGCAAGGTCACTAAATACTATCCTTATGGCGAGCGCAACTTTATTGCTCAAAACTCCGACGGAGACACATATCTTGTGCTTAAAGCCGAGGTTGAAAGAGTAGAAAATCTGATAAAATAACAAAAGTGGTGCCGCAGATAAATTCTGCGGCACTTTTTAAAATTTTTTAAAAAATTTTTTTGATAAAAAATCAAAGATATTGTACTGCATTTTTTTCTTCCAACTACATTTTGTGGACAACTTTTTAAAAGGAATTTTATGGTAGTTTTTTGCCAAATTTAGGTGTTGAAATCTTTTTTGTTTTCTGTTATTATAGTGTTACAAATATATTACAAGGTAGTTTTTTAGATTTTTTCATGGCTTTACATCAATTATATTTGCACTTTTAAAAAATATCTGTTTTGCTGGCAAAACAGATATTTTGTTCGCTATATGCATTGTAGGAGGAGTTAATTGTGGATGAACTAAAGATTATATGGGACAATGTTTTGCTGCAAATGTCCGAGGAGATTTCCGCCGTGTCCTTTGATACATGGATAAAGCCCATAAAGCCTGTTTCCATGAGCGAAACAACCATTACCCTCTCCGTTGAGACCAATCCCAACAAAAATATGGTAATGACCAAGTTTCGTTCTATGATACAGAGCTGTCTTGAGCTTGCCGCAGGTCGTTCTTTTGAACTTGATGTCGTGGTAGAAAGTGTCGAGCCGGGCAAGACGACAGGCACAGGGAAAGATGACCCCTTAAACCGCGAAAACACACTGAATCCAAGATACTCGTTTGAGAACTTTGTTGTCGGCGGCAACAACAATCTGGCGCACGGCGCCGCCCTTGGTGTTACTGAGGCTCCGGGGCAGAAGTATAACCCATTGTTTTTATACGGCGGCAGCGGTCTTGGAAAGACTCATCTTCTGCAGGCAATAGGCAATCGCTATTCAGAGCTTTATCCAAACAAAAAGGTGCTCTACACAACGAGCGAGAAATTTACATACGAGCTTGTTACTGCAATCCGCGAAAAAACCAATCAGGATTTTCGCAACAAGTACAGAACTGTTGACCTTCTTCTGGTCGATGATGTTCAGTTTCTTGCAACCAAGGAGCTTGCACAGGAGGAATTTTTCCATACCTTTAACGCAATATACGATGCAGGCGGACAGATTGTTCTGACATCTGACCGCATACCGTCTGAGACTCCGCACCTTACTGACAGGCTCAAGAGCAGATTTCAGATGGGCTTGATTGCGGATGTTCAACCGCCTGATTACGAGACTCGTCTTGCTATTTTGCGTGCAAAAATAGAAGCAGAATATTTTACCTTTGACGAAGAGATTATTGAATACGTTGCAGAAAACATCCGCTCAAACGTACGTGACCTTGAGGGGGCAGTTAAGCGAATTTTAGCCTATGCAGGCATTGAGAGAACAAACACAATCTCCATAGACCTTGCACAGAAAGCGCTTAAGGAAATTATTTCAACTCTTCCACAGAGAAACATTACAACAGAGGTTATAATTGACGAGGTTGAAAAATATTATCACTTGCCATCGGGCTCTCTTGTAACCAAAAAACGTTCAAATGATGTAGCCTATCCCCGTCACATCGCAATGTATCTTGCAAGAGAAGTGCTTGGCGAATCATATCCCCATATCGGAGATGTTTTTAACCGCGACCACTCGACTGTTATGAACGCAGTTAAAAAGGTCAGGGCAAACCTCAGCGGGGATACGGAGCTTGCGGAAAAATTACAGGAGCTTGTTACCAACATTCGCAAGAACTAGTTTGGAGAATATCTATGAAGCTTAATGATACAATAGCGGCAATTGCCACCCCAAGAGGGCTTGGCGGTATTGCCATAATCCGTCTCAGTGGCAAAAATGCCCCTGAGATTGCCGCATCACTTGCACGCCCAAAGTGCGGCAAGTCGGTTACAGACCTTGAGAGCCACAAGCTGACCCTGTGCAGTATTGCCTCTTTTGATGACCCACAGCTTGTAATCGACGAGGCTCTTGTCTCGGTGATGCGTGCACCAAAATCATACACAGGCGAAAACGTCGTGGAGATAAACTGCCACGGCGGTTTTTTGGCAGCAGACAAAATTCTGACAGGGCTTTTGAAAAGCGGCGCCCGTCTTGCAGAGGCTGGAGAGTTTACAAGGCGTGCCTTTATAAACGGAAAGACAGACCTGAGCGGTGCAGAAGCCGTAATGGATTTGATGAATTCAAGTACAGAGTCGGGACTTCACAACGCCGCTGTAACCCTCGGCGGTGCCTTGGCAGAAAAAATAAACCATCTCCGCTCCTCTGTTATGGAGCTTGCGGCTCACGTTTCTGCGGCAGCAGATTACCCCGAGGAGGTTGACCCTCCATCTAAAGAAGAGCTCGATGGCGGATTTTCTCTTTTACAGAATGAAATTTCCGCTTTGCTTGAGAGCTTTAACAAAGGCAGAATTATGCGAGACGGCGTAAGGACAGCAATAGTCGGCAGACCAAACGTGGGTAAATCCTCGATTTTAAATGCCCTGCTCAGGTGGGAGCGTGCCATTGTTACCGATATTCCCGGTACAACCCGTGACACCATAGAAGAGCTTGTTACCGTTGGCGGCATCGCACTACGCCTGACTGATACGGCAGGAATTCACTCCACCTCCGACGAGGTTGAGAAAATCGGTATAGAACGTTCAAGAGAAAATCTCTCAGATGCTGACCTGTGCCTTTTTGTTCTTGATTCCTCCGAAGAAATAACCGATGACGACATAAAAATTGCCGAGGCTCTTCTTGGCAAAAAGACTATATTGATTATAAACAAAACCGATAAAGAGGCAAAATTCTCCCCCGATGAGGCAAGAGAATTGCTCGGTCTCTCCCCCGAGGCAGTGATTTTAACTTCGGCTCCAAAGGGATGTGACCCTGTGGGAATTGACGCCTTAGAGACCGCAATTTCCGGCATATTTACTCTTGGCAGGGTAAAGCCCGATGAGGTCTATCTTGCAAACGAGCGGCAGAGGGATTCTCTCCTGAGGGCACAGGCATCGCTTAAATGTGCCACGGATGGGCTTAAATCTGGAATGCCCTACGACCTTTTGTTTATTGACCTTGAGGACACCATCTCAGCCCTTGGCGAGGTTACGGGCGAAACTGTCAGCGAGGAGATAATTGACCGCGTGTTTGAAAAATTCTGCGTCGGCAAGTAGGGGCGGATATCATCCGCCCGAAAAGATTCTTCGCTGCGCTCAGAATAACAGGGCCGTGACCTTATCGACAAAAATCTGTCAACAAAAAACACAAAGAAAGGACATACAAATGAGCGGTAATATTTCAATCTCTTATGACTTTATAGATAAATATGTGAGATTTACCAAGCCTGAATATATTCAGGTTTATTTGTATGCTCTCTATCGCAGTCAAAAGGACGGCGTCTTCCCATCATCTGAAGATGTTGCCGCCGCTCTTGACATATCCTCTGCAAAAGCAGAATTCATTTTTGAATTCTGGGCAAGCCGCGGAGAATTTGTTTGTGCAAATAGCGGATACCAGGTTGCAAAGGAGGATAAGCCCTCCGCCCCGCCTGTTACAAAGGCACAGAAAACACGGAGATTTCTCAGCAGCAAGCCTTCCTACTCTCAGGAGGAAATAACCGTTGTTTCTGCACAAAACAAGCAAATTTCAGGTCTTTTCTATCAGGCAGAAACAATACTTGGCAAGGTGCTTACCGCCTCTGAGATGGAGATGCTTTTCTCCTTTAACGATTGGCTGGGGCTACCTGTAGAAGTTATTATGATGCTTTTGTCCTACGCCGCAAAGAGAGGAAAAACAACAAAGCGGTATTTAGAGACCGTCGCAATAGATTGGGCAGACAAGGGCATTGACACCTACGAGGCCGCAGAGGCTCTTGTCACAGAGCTTGAAGCCATTGAGGGGGCAGAGCGGACTGTCCGCTCTATCCTCGGCATATATGACAGAGGCCTTACCACAACCGAGCGCAAATACATAAGACTGTGGACAGATGAGCTTAAAATCCCAACCGAGCTGGTCTCTCTGGCCTACGATAAAACGGTGACCTATACAGGAAAGCTAAGTTGGAGCTATATGGATAAGCTTCTGCAAAGCTGGCTTGCAAACGGATATTCTACTGTTGCCGATGTTAACGAGGCAGATGAAGAATTTTACAAATCAGGCGGCAAAAACAAGTCTTCTGAGAAAAAACTGAAGAAAAGCCCTTTTAACAACGATGACAACGATGGTGGCACCGACTATAAAGAGCTTGAAGAGCAGATACTTGATATGATGCTTGACGGCACCATATAACCTAAAGAAAGAGTGATTTTTATGGAATCTCCATACTCCCTTGCAAATGCAGAAATTGCAAAAATCAGAAAAGATAATAAAGACGAACAACGTCGCCGCGAAAGTGAGGTGCGGCGCTCTGCGCCCGAATTTGCGGGTATAGAGTCAAAGCTTGCCGCAGGCGGACTTGCTCTTTCCAAAAATGTTCTGTCGGGCACAGGAGATATATCAAAAATCAGGGAGCATATCGAGTCTGCCCAAAAGGAAAAGGCGGCTATTCTTGCCCGCCTTAATTTGCCCGCCGATTATCTTGACGAGATACACTCCTGCAAAAAGTGCCGTGACACGGGTTTTTCCGAGGACGGCAGACGTTGCGAGTGTCTTAAAAATATGATTTCTAAATATATAGGCATAAATTCTAACCTGACCGATATAATGAGAGAGCAAACCTTTGAAAATTTTGACTTCTCTCTCTTTGCAAAACAGCCCGATATAAAAAACCGCTCTGTTTCTGCCATTATGAAAAATATTTTTGAGAGAGCCCTGGAATTTTCCGAAACCTTTGAGGAGACAGGAGCAAACTTGTTTATGTACGGCAGTGCAGGCACAGGCAAGACCTATCTTTCCTCCTGTATAGCCAACAGAGCCCTCGCCAGAGGCTTCTCTGTTTACTATCAATCGGCGTTTGGGCTTCTTGATATGTTTGAAAAACTTAAATTTGGCCGCTATGACGAGGACGAAGGGGCTCGGGCAGAGTATGCCGCAAAATATGCGTACACCGTTGATTTGCTTATAATCGACGATGTTGGTACAGAGTTTGTAAGCTCCTATTCCTCTGCAATCCTCTTTGACATAATCAACTCAAGACTTATAGAGGGAAAGAGCACCGTTATCTCTTCAAACCTAAGTCTTTCAAAGGTTGAAGAGGTCTACGGCAATCGTATGGCATCAAGAATTTCGGGCTCCTTTACTCCGGTTAGCTTTATCGGGGCTGACCTGAGAATAATAAGCAGAAAATAGCCACCTTCAATCCTTGCAACAAAGAAAGGACATCACGATTATGAAAATTTTTCACAATTCACAAAACCCCCTGTATCGTTACCCCTTTGGTGCAGTTTCCACTGGTTCAAAGGTTACTCTCAGGCTTGATGTAGAGTCAGACCACGCACCCGAGTCGGTTTATTTAAAATGCTTTTGCCAAACCTGTGAGACCATCCTGCCTATGTCCATGACAGACAAAGGCGATGGTCTGTTTATATATGCCGCCCCTTTATCTGTGCCCGATACCCCATGCCTTTTGTGGTATAGCTTTATTGTAAATTTTGACGGACAGACCCTCGATTATGTAAACACAAGCGGTCTTGGCGGCGTCGGAGAAATCTCTCAGGGCGGAGATGGCAAGGGCTTTCAGATTACAGTTTATGACAGGAAATTTACCACCCCAAAATGGTTTGGCGGCAGAATTATGTATCAGATCTTTCCTGACCGTTTCTGGGGCGAACACGAAAACGGCGAAATTTTTAAAAAGCGGGACGAGTATATAATTCACTATGACCGCTACGAGGCGTGTCCTTTTAACCGTCACCCCTTTGAGGACGGTCCTGCCTACAACGACTTTTACGGCGGAAATTTAAAAGGTATAATTAAAAAGCTCCCTTATATAAAATCCCTTGGCGTGGGCGTAATATACTTAAATCCCATTTTCGATGCTTATTCAAATCACAAGTACGATACTGCCGATTACAAGAAAATTGACCCCATGTTTGGGGACGAAGAGGATTTTAAAAACCTCTGTGCCGAGGCCGAAAAACTTGACATAAAGATAATTTTAGACGGAGTTTTCAGCCACACGGGGGCAGACAGTATATATTTTAACAAATACAGAGCCTACGGAGACAGCGGCGCATACAACGACAAGACCTCTCCTTACAGAAGCTGGTATCAGATTGACGATAACAATAATTACGAGAGTTGGTGGGGCTGCAGTAATCTGCCAAACGTTAACGAAATGACACCCGCATACCTTGACTATATACTACGCAGCGAGGATTCGGTTATAAAAAAATGGCTTCGCCTCGGGGCATCGGGCTGGCGACTGGACGTAGCCGACGAATTGCCTGATGAATTTATCAAAATTCTGCGTGAAGAAGTAAAAAAAGCAAAGCCCGACGCCGTTATAATCGGCGAGGTATGGGAGGACGCCTCGAACAAAATAGCTTATAGCAAGCAGAGAGAGTATCTTCTCGGCTTTGAGCTTGACAGTGTTATGAACTACCCCTTCAGGGATAACATAACCGCCTTTCTTATGGGACACA
>JAZNCD010000016.1:0-14159 GCA_045587365.1 Clostridia bacterium | reverse complement strand
CATTTTTTAAAAAAGAAAAACAAATTTGTTTTTCTTTTTTTTTCTTTGAATCTATTGACATTTGTTTGTTTTTGTTGTATCATAATTTTGTAACATAGTAGTAATAGAAGGAGGCGGCGTTTTTATGAAGTTTTATTCCGAAGATATAGCAAAAAGTCCGCGTATTGATTTACTTAAAGAGGATTTGTTCCGCACCAAGCCACAGATTGAGGCTGACCGCGGTGTTTTGATTACTGAATCATATAAAATGACCGAGGGTATGCCTGTTATTACAAGACGTGCAAAGGCTTTTCGCTATATTCTTGAGAATATCCCCATCACAATCAGGGACAGAGAGCTTATTGTAGGCAGTGCGACAAAAGCACCAAGAAGTTGTCAGGTTTTCCCTGAATTTTCTTTTGAATGGCTTGAGAGTGAGTTTGATACTATCGAAACAAGAAGCGCCGACCCATTCGTTATATCAGAAGAAACCAAACAAGCACTTAGAGACGCCTATAAATATTGGAAGGGTAAGACCACAAGTGAGCTTGCGGCTTCATATATGAGAAAAGAGACCCTTGATGCTATTGACCACAATATATTTACCCCGGGTAACTATTTCTACAATGGTGTAGGTCACGTTACTGTAGCCTATGACGAAATACTCGATATCGGCTTTGAGGGTATAATTGACAAGGCTAAGGTTGCAATCTTCAGTCTTGATGATACCGATGGCGATTATTGTGAAAAGAGAGCCTTTTTAGAGGCGGTAATTGAAAGCTTTGAAGCCGCATCTGCTTACGCAAAGAGATACGCAGACCTTGCAAAAGAAATGGCAGAAAAATGCACAGATATGACAAGACGAGATGAGCTTTTAGAGATTGCAAAGAACTGTGAAAAGGTGCCAAGATGCGGATATATGTGCAAAAACTGCGGACGTAGAGATAATTGCCTTTGACAGAAACCGTCCAAAGAGTGCAGATGCCCCGGCACCACTTGTTATGGAAATCAAGATGGAGGGCAGTGTTGATGCGGTAAAATCAGCGGTTGAGGCAGGTGTAAATTATGCAAAGTCAAAGGGAATGTATATAGTGTCTCACGTTATACCAAACCCCGGGGACGGCACAGAGAAACTTGCATACCTGATGGATATAAACAAAGATAAATTTAACAAAAAGCTTCCAAAGAGCTTTATGAGAGAGGATTGATGGTGATGGAATCTATTGGACTACTCGAAGTACAAGGTCTTGTTGCCTCAATCGAGGGGCTTGACTGTATGCTGAAGGCGGCAAATGTAAGGCTTATACATACCGAGAAAAGACTTGGCGGCAGACTTGTTACTATTATAATTGCAGGAAGCGTATCCGCGGTTAAAGCGGCAGTTGAGGCAGGAAGCGAGCGCGCCACAGAGCTTGGAGAAGTATTCGGATGTGAAGTAATTGCAAATCCGCATACAGAGGTATTGAAATTTTTTGATATATAGGTGACATATTATGTATGATATAAATGCCATTGCAGAGGCAGTAAAAAACGTAATAGCTGAAATTGACGACGATAATATAAAGGTTGGAGTGTCGCAGAGACATGTTCACTTGTCAAAAAAAGACCTTGAAGCTCTTTTCGGAGAGGGATATGAGCTGACTGTCAAAAAGTACCTTATGGGTAGAGAATTTGCGTCAGACGAGGTTGTAACACTTGTTGGTCCATCACTTAAGGCAATTGAGAATGTCAGAGTTCTTGGCCCTGTAAGGGAGAAAACACAGGTTGAAATTTCAAGGACAGATACCTTTGTGTTAAAGGTAAGCCCACCTGTTCGTCCGTCGGGAAAGATTGAGGGCTCTGAAAAGCTTGTTTTGGTTGGCCCCAAAGGAAGCGTATATCTTAAAGAGGGCGTAATAATTGCAAATCGTCATATACATTTAACACCCGAATACGCGATGGCTCATTCAATAAAAGATAATGACTATGTGGATGTAGAGGTAGAGGGTGTAAAACCCACTAAGTTTTACGATGTCCAGGTAAGAGTGAGAGACGATTTTAATGTGGAGATGCATATAGATACTGACGATGCAAATTCGGCAGGACTTAAGAATGGTGCAAAGGTAAAGATTTTAAAGAAAAACTAATAATTTGGACATAAAAATACAAAGCACGCATCCTTTACGTGTTTTGTGATATATAAAGAAATGGTATAATTTAAATAAGGGGGCGGTTTAATGTTTGCACTTGAACGTCAAAAGAAAATACTTGAAATACTTGAAAGAGACGGCTCGGTATCGGTAGGAAAGCTAAGTGGAATTCTGGAAGTTACAGAAGAAACGGTCAGAAGAGACCTTGAAAAGCTTGAAAAACAGGAATGCCTGAGAAGAACTCACGGCGGTGCCGTACCCATTGAGGGGAGTACTTATGAGGCTTCTCTTGAGAAGAGAAAGCTTATAAATGTAGAGGCAAAGCAGAAAATGGCAATAGAGGCATCAAAGTTTGTGGCATCAGGCGATACAATCTTTTTAGATGCGTCTACAACCACATTTTTTATGGCACGGGAGCTTAAGAATATAAAGAATATAACTGTTATTACAAATTCTCTCCGTATTGTAAACGAGCTCTCGGGCTGCGAGAATATAAAAGTAATTGCAGTTGGTGGAATAATAAGTGCAAATCAGTCCTTTATAGGAAGCCTTGCGGAGCGTGTTATAGAAGAAAATTATTTTGCAAGCAAAATGTTCTTCTCAAGCAAGGGTATAACTGCAGAGTTGGGAATCTTAGAGAGTAACGAACACGAATGCGGAATAAAGCAGAAGATGATTCAGAACAGTAAGGTAAAATATTATCTGTGTGACAAAAGTAAAATCGGAAGCATCGGCTTTGTAAAGCTTATGAATTTTGACAAGGTTGATTTTATCATAACAAACACAGAGCCTGATGAAAGTCTTAAACAGAAATTAGAAGAAAACGAAACAAAACTGATTAAGATATAAAAAATAACCCTCATAGGAGGGTTATTTTTTATTGCAAACTTATTTTATAATAATAATTGTAGCTTCAAATACACCATTTTTATAGGCGCCGGTAACAGAAATTTTTGAACCGTTTTCAAGAGATTTAACAGTCGTACTGTTGCCGCTGCTGTTTAAGAATGTGGTTTTTGAGTTGAAGTAAATGCTCTGTGCATTGCCGTCTTCATCCTCAATCGTGATTACATTGTAGCTTGTGTTTTTACCTGTAACAGTACCTGACATTTCGCCGCTTTCTGATACTGCAATTGTCGAAGCCGAAATTGACTGAACTTCACTGCTGTTAAGCTTACCTGTGATTGTGATATTGGGACGAAGGTCGTAAATGTCGCTTGTCACACCTGCAATGGTAATCTTTACATCAGAGCGGAGCTTGTAGTTCTTTGAAACACCGTCTTTAGTAACTGTAATTGATGGTGTGCTTGAGAGTATAATCTCGGTCAAAAGTCCTGAGAAAGTCTCTGAAGTGCTTTTTGCAATTACTTTTGTAACCTTGCCATAGGTAAGTCTCATTTCAACAGTGTCACCTGCTGACAAATCGCGAAGCTCTGCATCCAAGCCGTCTCTTGAAACCTTTATACCCTTTATTGAGACAGTGTAGGTCTGAACATTCTCGCCGTCCTTGTCGCTTACGTTGAGATATACATGGTCCTCGTTGTCGTAATCAACGGATACGAGCTTACCTTCTATATCAATCTTGGTATCTTCGGTTGAGATTTTTGTAACCTTAGAGCCTGTGATTTCAAGTTTTACAAAATCGTCAGCCATAATATTGCTGAAGGATGACTTAGAACTGCCCTTGTATATTACACACTCGTTTGAGAGTGTATATGTTGCATTTGTGTCCTTATCTTCGTAATCGGCAATAGTAATTTTTTTGCCGGATGAGTTTTCACTCTTGTTTACAACCAGACCGTAAACTGATACAACCTCAAGCGGCTCTGATGTTTCAATTAAAATAACCTTGTTGCAAATGCAGAGAGCTGAAACTTCGTCTCCCTCTGCAATATCATCTGTGGTTGCGGCTTCGCCGTCAACATATACCTTTGCAGAAGAACTAAGGTCATATTCGTCGCCGTCTACAGTGATTGTTGATGCATCAACATCTTCAACAACGCCATTTGCCTGTGTAACATCAAGCTTGTCCATCATTCTTGCAAGTAATGTAGCCATCTGTGCACGGGTAAGAGAGGTGATCGGTGAGAACTGGGGCTCGCCGCTCTCTGTTGCGTCCATACCATTCATAATATTATTTTTTGTAACGAATTCAACATAAGGTCTTGCATTTGTAGGAATTGTGCTGTTGTCTGCATAAGTAGGAGCTGAAACGGTAAATGCTTTTGCTTCTGTGTCAGAGCCCATAAGCTTTGACATAAGGATTGCAGCCTGATATCTGAGAAGCTGTGTGTTTGCGTTAGCCGCAGATGCATAATCTGCAAGGTCGCCTTCCTTTAAAATACCTGTATAGAGAAGGTAGCAAAGCTCTTTGGTATATGTTGAGTTATACTTGGATACAACACCCTTATAGGTTTCATACGCAGCGTCGGCAGTTGCTTTGAATTCTTCATCCTCAAGACCGAGCATTCTTGACATAAGGATTAAGCACTCAATTTTTGTGATTGCTCTGTATGGACGGAAGGTGCCGTCTTCGTAACCCTTTATGTAACCGGCGTCTGTCATCTTTGTGATAGATTCCTTAGCCCATGAAACAGTTGGGTCGTTATCGACATCATCAAAACTCAGTGCCATAGCGGTAAGTGAAAAGCCTGAGAGCACAAGCGCCAGACACAAGGCAAGAGATAAAATCTTTGTTTTTTTCATTTTTTTATCCTCCTGAAAAATGTTTAAAAAATCGATGGTTTTTTGCAAAACCACATAATATTCTACACGACTTTATTATAATATACCATATATATTGTAAGAATTCAACTATTAAATTCAAAAATTTATAAAAAATTTAAAATTATTTTATGTTTTGCTATTTTTGCCATACATACCATAATGTTACCTGTGTATTTTTTTCTTGTGTCGCACAAAATAACTGCGTAAATAACAAAAATCATATATAGTTAAAAGCATATTAAATTAAATAGGAGGAAAAGAAATGTTAAAGAAAGCTATTCCCCTGTTTCTGGTAGTCTGCCTTTTAGTTACAATGTGTACGGCAGTGTCGGCAACAGGATATGACCTCCCGGATGAGAGTGCGGCGGTATCAGGCGAATATTACGGCCCAACGCCAAATGTTTCATCGGATGTTATTTCAGGCGGGGATGCAATGGGTAACAATATGATAAATTCAGGTGCATCTCAAAACGCAAGACAAGTGTTAAACGGAGGCGTAATTGGCTCATCGGTGCAAGCGAGAGGCGTTGTCTCTGGTAATTTAAACGGAAGTAGTCCTTTATCTTTTGACGGGACAAATACAGACGGAACAATAAACGCAAACGAACAGATAAACACTAATCTTATAGAAAACAGTTCAAAGTATAACGGTATGGCAGCAGGTCCCGTTGCACAGGCTCCTGCAGCATCAAGATACAGTACCATGAGAATCAGCCTTGCCCCTGATATTGCAGGGACAAAGTATGAAGAAGCGGCAGAGCTTCTCGGTGCTCTTGGTATTATGGTAGGTGATGCAGAAACTGGTGCTTTTCGACCAAACGATGCAATCATCAGAAGTGAAATGGCAAAGGTTGCAGTTTATTCTGTAGGCCTTGAGGATATTGCCTTAAGCTCAGGTGGGGCAACAACCTTCCCTGATGTGCCATCAGGTCACTGGGCAACAGGAGCTATAAACGTAGCCCATCAACAAGGAATGGTAATCGGAGATGATGTGGGCACATTCCGTCCCGATGACCCTGTTCTTTTACAGGAGGCAATTGCTATAATTGTTCGTGCAATGGGGTATGAGCCGGCAGCTGCCGACAAGGGTGGATATCCGGCAGGGTATCTCTATATTGCATCTACCAACCAGTTGCTTCGCGGCATTGAAGGTTCAACTGCAAATGCGGCAACAAGAGGTGATATTGCACAGCTTATATTCAACTCGCTCACTGTAAACCTTATGGAGCAGGTTGGCTTTGGCTCTAATGCGACCTATGAGGTTGTAGACAAGACCTTGCTCTATGATAAGCTTAATGTAGAAAAGGGATATGGTCAGATTACAGGCACAGGCGAAACAAGTCTCTCAGGTGGTAGCACAACGGCTGAAGACAGAGTTCAGATAGGTACAGAGATTTTCTTTGTAGGAGATACAAGTGCAAGACAGTATCTTGGATATAACGTGCTCTACTACGCAAGAATAGACAAGACAACAGATGAAAAGACTCTTATTACTTTAAGAGAGCAGGCAAACAAAAATAAAGCAATCACTGTTGTTGCAAATGATATCGTATCTGTAACAGAGGACGAGGCCCTGGTTAGAACATTTGAATATTGGGGCAGCGATAGTGACAGAAATACAAAGACGGTTCAGATTGCAGCCGATGCAACTTATATTTACAACGGAAAGCACAAGACCGGTGTGACTGCAGAACAGTTAAAACCCACATCGGGTAATGTTATTATGCTTGATGCGGATACCAATGGAATTTACGAAATTGTGTTTGTAAACCACTTTACAAATATTGTAGTTGACACAGTTTCAACTATTACAGGCAGAGTGACAGACAAGTATCTCAATGGCTCATTGGTGTTTGACGAGAATAACACAGAAATTATGTATACACTTATAAAAGACGGCGCAGAAATAGGTGTTGGAGAACTCGTTGAGTGGAATGTAATTTCTTATACAATCAGTGATGACGGTCTTCTTATCAAGGGCTATGTTTCGGATGCTTCTGTAAACGGAACAGTTACAGAGATAACCGACGATGGTTACAGGATAGGAAGCGGCACAGAGCTTTATAAAAAGGCGGCAAGCTATCCAAATGACATTGAGCTTCGCGATAAAGGTACCTTCTATCTGGATGTTGAGGGCAACATTGCGGCGGTTGATGAAAATGCAACTGTTGACACAGATATAACTGCCAACAGAAAGTACGGATATCTTGTAGATGCGGCAATGTCAACAGGATTTGAGACAACTGCACAGTTCAGGATTTTCACTGCCGCAGGAGAAACAACCGTTCTTACAAGCACAGAGAAGATAAGATTTAACAACACTTACGGCACAGAGCCATCTGTTGTTGTAAGCACACTTAAAGGCGGCGGAGATGTAACACCACAGCTGATTGTCTATGAAACCAACAGTGCAGGCAACGTAACCGCCCTTGAAACCGCAGAAAACGGAACTGCAACAGGTGCACCTAATAAGGGAACATTTACACTCAATGTAAATCGTGATGATCTTGTTTACAAGAGTGCATCTTCAAAACTTGGCAACGTAGGTATAGGTGACAGTACGCTTATCTTCGATATTCCTGCCGATGCAGGCACAGATACCACAAAATATTCTGTGAGAACACGAACAACTCTTTCAAACGAGACAACTTATAGTGCAATGATTTATGACCTGCAGGAAAACTATGTGGCAAACGTGGTTATTATAACAAGCTCAACAGGCACATCCGCTCCTGAATCACCGATTTTGGTGGTTGACCATTTAAGCGAGACACAGAACGAGGACTTTGAAGACACAGACAGACTTTACGGATGGCAGAGTGGAGAGCAAATAAATCTTCTTGCGGCAGATAAGACGATTTTGGTGAAATCAAACGGTGCAGGAGGAACAACACCGCTCGTAAAGGGTGATATAATTCAGTACCGTGTAAACTCTGCAGGTGAGATTGATGGAATAACCCTCCTGTTTAACAGTGCCAACAAAACAACAGAGTTTATAACAGAGGTATCAAATGATATGACATGCGTTTACGGCCGTGTGACCAAGAAGTTCAGCGGAAGTGTAAATGTAAGCATCAATGGAGATATAAGAAACTTTGCAACAGGCGATGCAATAGTATATCTCTATGACTCAACAAGAACAAACAACAATATTCAGGTTGTATCCGCTGCCGATATAGAAATATACGAAGAGGGCAACGAGGCAAGACTCTTCCTGAGAGTTTACGAAGATCAGGTAAGAGAAATGGTTATCGTAAGATAATCACGAAACAATAAAAATCAACAGACTTTAATATTAAAGTCTGTTGATTTTTTCATAAAAAAAGGAGATTTTAATTGACCGCAAAAATTCCATGTGGTACAATATAGAAAAGGCAAGGCGTAGGTTTTGCGGATAAGAATTTAAATAAGGAGAATTATATATGTCTAATATATGGCACGACATTTCACCCAAGAGAATTGGGGCAGAGGATTTTATCTGTGTTGTTGAAATTTCAAAAGGAAGTAAGAAAAAATATGAACTTGATAAAGAGACGGGGTATTTGATGCTTGACAGAATTTTGCACACATCTACCCATTATCCTGCTAATTACGGATTTATTCCAAGAACCTACGGAGACGATAATGACCCCCTTGATGTTTTGCTTTTGTGTTCTGAACAGATAGAGCCTATGACATTGGTCAGAGCGTATCCTATTGGTGTTATATCTATGATAGATAACAATCATAACGATGAAAAAATCATTGCTATTCCTTTCAACGACCCCAATTATAATGTGTATAAGGATATTAGTGAACTGCCTGAGCATATCTTTGATGAAATGAGGCACTTTTTTACTGTATACAAAAATCTTGAAAACAAGGAGACAGCCGTTAACGAGGTGAGTGGTCGAGAGGTATCTGTTGATATAATCAGAAAAGCCATAGACAACTATGTTGAAAAATTTTGTAAATAATCAGAAAATAGATTTAACAAAGTTAAATCTATTCAGCTAAATTCGCTAACGCGAGCTAAATTGAACAAGTTCAGCTAAATTGCCTACGGCAGCTAGATGTGCTTCGCACGCTTATGGCGAATTTAATTTAGCTACTCCAAGGAGTAATTTAGCTATCGAATGAAATGAGATAATTTGCTTTTGAACTTTAGTTCAAAATTTCATTTATCGGAGGGAAAACAAATGAAGAAAATGTTGTCAATATTACTATCAATTATTATGCTTTTATCAACAACTGTGATTTGCTCTGCAAAACCCGGTGATATTGCCGGAACATATTATTCGACAGATATACATACAATTTTGAATGGTCATGAAATAGATTCGATAAATATAGGCGGACAAACTTTAATAAGTGCTGAAGATATGCACTTTTATGGTTTTAATGTGAATTGGCATCAGGAATATAGGCAGCTTCACATTTCCAATGCATTTCGTGCGATGAACGGAGAACCGCCAACCATAAAAAAATCAAACTTTCCTTCGGGAATGCCGATTGGAAATTACTATGAAACAGATATCATAACATATCTTGAAGGCAAGCCAATCACTGCCTACAACATTGGAGGCAGAACATATATCCATGCTGAACAGATGAGTGATTGGGGACATATAGTTACATGGAACGGAGAGGACAGAATACTTGATATTCTGAGTGCGGACAGAGCAGGATATGCATATTCAATACCTCTGTCGCAAGGCGAACCTACTACTGAGGAAGGTGTTGGCAGTTTTTCAATTAACTACACTAAGGATGGGATTTTTGGAACGGAAGATGCAAATCATTTCAGTTCATCCCTTCATTACTCCGGTGCCGTATATTCAATAACAACGGGTTTTTATCAGAATGAAGCACTTTTCTGTTCCACTGAACTGATGAACAAATTCAAAAGTTTTGTAAGCAACGATATCAGTGAGGAACAAAATGTTGACCCGAGCGAAAAATATGAGCTTATAGATGAAAGCGTGAAAATTTCCATCAATGGTTATTCTGCACAGAATATAAGTGTTTCCTATAGCATAGGCAACGGATATCGTAATTTCAGATTTGAATTTGATGGCATACCTAAGTTCAGAAACGATGAGATAAATGAAATATTTTTTTCTGTTGATGGAAATGTGGACGCAGATAAGTATGAAATAAAATTTAATGTCGATGAACGGGAAGTCGCTTTTGAGCAGATTGTTGAAAAATTAAAAAAGAATTATGATGATTATGTGCATACAAGATATTATTTTGATGATTATGCAGTAATAAGCTTTTTTGAAATACCCCGTTTCGGTAAGGTTATAAAACACCTGTATATTGCAAGACTTTCTGACCGGACAGTTTTGTATGATGTGCTTGAAGAAGTGCGAAAAAGAGATGGTTACAATTATGATGATTTAGTAGCTTTTGACGTTAAAGTCGGAGCGGTAAAGAATAATATGTTTTTCGCTTGTAACTCACCTGAGAAAAATGGAAATTTTTATGTAGAGCTTGATTCGGGTAACGTTCATTTTCTATCTGAATATAATAAGTAATTGTAAAAATTAAAAGAATATAATAATATCTGTTATTTGCGGCATCTAAATCGTGCACGAATTTTAGAATAGATTTAACAAGGTTAAATCTATTCAGCTAAGTTTGCCTTACGGCAAGTGAAGTTATCTTCGATAGTGAAGTTTACTAAAGTAAGTGAAGTTTCGCCTGACGGCGAAGTGGCAAACTTAACTTCACTTTTGCGATAGTAAAAACTTTACTGCGTATGCAACTTCACTTTGAGCATTAGTTCAAAACTTCACCAAAACAGTGGCATCTAAATTGTTCACTGATCATAAAGTTTGATATGCAAGGGACAAAAATATATTGTGATAAAACTCTTTTATGGAGGTTATACATATGGATAACAAAATACAAATATTTGAAGATAAGAAAATAAGAACTGCGTGGAATGAAGAAAAAGAAGAATGGTATTTTTCTGTTAGCGATGTAGTCGAAATATTAACTGACAGTAAAGATGTTAAGCAATACATAAAAAAGATGCGAAGTCGAGATGCTGAACTTAATTCCAAGTGGGGTACAATTTGTACCCCTGTTGAAATGATTGCTCTGGATGGCAAGAAAAGAAAAATACAAGCAGCAGATGTTGCCGGAATTTTTCGCATAATTCAATCAATTCCGTCACCTAAAGCAGAACCTTTCAAGATGTGGCTTGCCGAAGTTGGGAAAGAACGAATTGATGAAACTATTGACCCAGAACTTGCAATTGACAGGGCGATAGAAACTTATCAAAAGAAAGGCTACAGTGAAGAATGGATACATCAAAGGATTTTATCTATCAGAGTGCGCAATGCCTTGACTGATGAATGGGATAAGCACGGAGTTCAAAAAGGTGTGGAATATGCTATTCTTACAGATGAGATTACAAAAGCATGGTCGGGAATGACGACACGAAAATATAGGAATTTAAAAGGATTGACCAAAGAAAATCTGCGTGATAATATGAGTGACCTTGAACTTGTTCTCAATATGCTTGCGGAAGCAACAACTACGGAACTGTCAAAAGCTCATAATCCTCAATCTTTTGAAGAGAATCGCGAGATTGCAAAACGAGGCGGAAAGTATGCAGGTAATGCACGAAAAGAAATTGAAGCAGATACAGGTAAGCCGGTAATTACATCAAAAAATGCAACAGAATTAAATCAAGTTGTAGTTGGTTTGATTGAAAACATATCAAGAGATGATGAATAATAAATATAAATTTTTTGTCCCTAACTTGACAAAATCATAAAGTTTGATATACAAGGGACAAAAAAGCCTTCCCCTTGAGGGGAAGGGGGACCGCTTGCGGTGGATGAGGTGGAAAGATGATAATATTAATTACAGGTGCATCACATACAGGTAAAACTGTTTTGGCACAGAAATTACTTGAAAAATATAAATTTCCTTATCTGTCAATAGACCATTTGAAAATGGGATTGATTCGTAGCAAACAAATTGACCTTACGCCTATGAGTGAGGATGTAAAACTCACAAAGTATTTATGGCCTATTGTCCGTGAAATGATTAAAACCGCTATAGAAAACAATCAAAATTTAATTATTGAGGGATGTTATATTCCTTTTAATTGGGAAAAAGATTTTGAAAATGACTATCTAAAAAATATCAAATATTACTGTCTTGTAATGAGCCAAAACTATATCAAGAATCATTACAAAGATATAACAAAGTATGCGAGTGTGATTGAAAATCGTTTGAACGATGAAGATTACACAATGGAAAGTGCTATTGAGGAAAACAGTTTAATTTTGGAACTGGCAGAAAAACATAATGTTCATTATATACTTATTGATGATGAATATAGCGTAAATATTGATTTAGAATATTAACACCTCATCAGTCACTTCGTGACAGCTTCCCCTCAAGGGGAAGCCTTTGAAAAAACATATGATTTTGTCCCTAACTTGACAAAATCATAAAAAGGATTGTAAGTGCGCAGTGGATGCTGAATTATAAAGACAAGGTCTTTATGTGGCATTTTGAAGAGAGGAAAAACACTAAATGGATAACGTTGTTAACATATTTTGGATTATATTATTTTTGGTGTGTTGGTTTTTTATTATAAAAAAGTATATATGGAATAAAAATGCACCTGTTAAAACAGAGGTGGCAGAAATTGTTGATATATATAAGTCAAACATAGTTTCCAAATATCCGGGGGTTAACAAACAGGAAAGCTATGTTGTTGTTTTTAGAACAAAAGATAAAAAACTCTCTTTTAATGTTTCATCATTTTCAGCCGGAAATTATAAAACAAAACAAAAAGGCAAATTGAAATATAAAGGGCAAAAAATTATAAGTTTCAAATAATTTTTTGCCTGAATTGATGCGAAATTTGTCGGAAAAGAAAGCCTTCCCCTTGAGGGGAAGGTGTCAGCGATAGCTGACGGATGGGGTGGAAATATGGATAGGACAAAAAAATTGATTAATATATCATTTCAATATACAAAGACACTTTTAAAGTGGTTGGTTATTGCGATTTTGACGGGTATAATCGGCGGTATGGTAGGGACTGTCTTTCATAAATGCCTTGAATTTGCAACTGATTTTCGTCTGCATAATACATACATAACATATCTTATGCCAATTGGTGTGGTTGTTATAATTGCAATATATAATAAATTTGGTAACAAAGGAAACCTGAACACAAATATTGTTATAACCTCTGTCAGGGAGGGAGAAAAGATTCCCTTAATTTTAGTGCCTGTTATATTCATAGGTACCACAATAACTCAACTCTTTGGTGGTTCTGCAGGCAGAGAAGGAGCGGCGCTTCAGATTGGCGGAGGCATAGGATACAACCTTGGCAGACTGCTGAGGTTAAACAAAAATGATATTCATATAATAACCATGGCTGGTATGAGCAGTGTTTTTTCTGCACTTTTTGGGACACCTGTTACGGCGGCAATTTTCTCTCTTGAAGTAATCAGTGTTGGTGCATTTAATTTTACAGGGCTTTTGCCATGCGTTTTGGCATCGGTATCAGCCTGCTATGTTTCGGTGCTTTTCGGAGCTTCTGCAACCTCTGTTTCTGTGCCAATCGGAGATATTTCGCCGATTATAATTTCTAAAGTAATTGTTCTTGCGATTTGTTGTGCATTGATAAGTGTATTGTTCTGCTTCTCTATCAAAAAATCCAGACAGCTTGCGAAGAATATTATAAACAACTCTTACATACGCGGTGTTGTCTGCGCCTTAGTGCTTGTTGGTCTAACTGTTGTATCAGGGACCTTTGACTATAACGGTGCAGGAATGAAGGTGGTTGAGAGGGCACTTTACGGCGATGCAAGAAGCTATGACTTTATTATGAAAATAATATTTACTGCCATAACCATTGGGGCAGGATTTAAGGGTGGAGAAATCGTACCTGCTTTCTTTGTTGGCGCAACCTTTGGGTGTGTAATGGGTCCGCTTTTAGGGTTGGATAGCGGATTTGCGGCGGCAATCGGTATGGTAGCGGTTTTTTGCGGAGTAGTAAACTGCCCCGTCTCCTCGATTGTTCTGTCGGTTGAAATGTTTGGGGCAAAGGGGATTGCCTTTTTTGCAATTGCCTGCGCCGTAAGCTACATTGTGTCAGGCCACGGTGGCATTTATAAAAGCCAAGAGATTATATATTCAAAAATTACTGCGGATGCGATAGACGGTTGATTATGGAAAACATACTGATAGTAAAATACTGATACTTTTTGCCATTATAACACAAGTATTCTGCTCAGAATGATATTATAATTGTAGTATAGAATTTCAGGTATACAGATACTGAATATGCAAAAAGAGAGGGATTTT
>JAZNCD010000015.1:0-38754 GCA_045587365.1 Clostridia bacterium | reverse complement strand
GAAGAATGCAGATAATTATTTTTGAAAGGATAATTTAGTATGAATACACCTAACAAGCTTACAATTATCAGGGTTATATTAATACCGATATTTATGGCATTTTATCTTATTGAGGGAATGGGCTGGTTGTTTGCGGCATTTGTGGTTTTTCTTGCGGCAGCTATAACCGACCACTTTGACGGAAAGCTTGCAAGACAGAATAATCAGGTAACAACATTTGGAAAACTGATGGACCCGATTGCGGATAAATTGCTTATCTTTGGTGCTTTTCTCTGCTTTATGCAAAGAGGACAAGGACACATAAACGCATGGATTATTATGATAGTTCTTTTAAGAGAGTTTTTGGTTACAGGTGTCAGAATGCTTGCAATGGGCGAGAATAATGTTATTGCCGCAAGTATATGGGGTAAGGCAAAGACCGTATCGCAGTTTGTTCTTGTAATTGCGGTAATGGTATTTGAATTTGCGGCTCAGTGCTTTGCTTTTGTGCCGTTCTCAACAGATGTGATTGTGTATATAATGGATATACTCACATATATAATGGTAGCGGTTTCGGTTGTTTTGACTATATTCTCAGGTTGGGATTATGTATGGAAAAACAGAAATCTTTTGACTTTTAAATAGGGAGTTGGAAAAATGAAGATAATAGTAGATGCTATGGGCGGAGATAATGCCCCAGGTGAAATAGTAAAAGGTAGTGTAGAGGCTGTTGAAAAACTCGGTGTTGAGGTTGTTCTGGTTGGCAGAGAAGAAGCAGTAAAGGCAGAACTTGCTGAGTGTAACTACAGCGGAGATGCCATAACCATACATAACGCAGAAGAAGTTATATCAAATGAAGATGATCCGATTGCTGCAATCCGTCACAAAAAGGATTCCTCTATGAGAGTAGGATTGTCTCTTCTTGCAAAAGGCGAGGGTGATGCCTTTGTCAGTGCCGGTAGTACAGGTGCGCTTATATCAGGTGCAACCTTGATTGTCAAGAGAATTAAAGGCATCCGTCGTGCGGCTCTTGCCCCTGTGTTACCGTCGGTGAACGGCAACTACCTGCTGATAGACTCAGGCGCAACGGCAGAGTGCACACCAAGCTTTTTAAAACAGTTTGGTATAATGGGCTCTGTTTATATGAAGAAGGTTATGGGACTTGAAAACCCAAGAGTAGGTCTTGTAAATATAGGCACCGAAGAAGAAAAGGGCACAGAGGTTATAAGACAGGCGAACAAGCTTTTAAAAGAGGTGCCGATTAACTATATTGGCTATGTAGAGTCAAGAGAGGTTCCCCTTGGCGGAGCGGATGTTGTTGTCTGCGATGGCTTTACGGGCAACATTATCCTTAAGTTTATGGAGGGTATGGGAAGTGCCTTTTCAAAAATGCTCAAAGGAGTATTTTTAAAGAATGCTATGAGCAAGGTCGCGGCTTTAATTGTAAAGAGTGGAATCAAAGAAATAAAGGCAAGTATGGATTACACAGAGCATGGCGGTGCACCTGTCCTTGGTGTAAGGGGCCCTGTTGTAAAGGCTCATGGAAGTTCAAATTCCAAGGCGTTTTATAATGCGATAAGACAATGCAAAAAGATTGTTGACGGCAATCTGGTTGGGGATATTACCGAGGGTATTGCCGAATATGGTCTTGAAGAGGAAGAGACAGAATAAGTGTCTGCTCTTTAAAAATATTACATATATATAACAGGTATTGACGAGATGTAAGTTGTATGATATATTAGTTTTAATATAATAAATATTATTGTTTTATGGAGGTACTTAAATGAACGAAATTTTAGACAAGATTAAAGAAATTGTTGTTGAGCAGCTTGGCGTTGACGAAGATATTGTTACACCTGATGCAACATTCCTTAATGATTTAGAAGCAGACTCTCTTGATGTTGTTGAGCTTATGATGGCGCTTGAAGAGGAATTTGATATTGAGATTCCTGATGAGGAAGCAGAAAAGATTTCTACTGTTTCTGACCTTGCAGCATACATAGCAGATAAACAGTAAATACATACGCCGAAGGACAGATGTTCTTCGGCGATTATAATTTAAGACGGGTGAAATTATGAATATTGGGTATGAATTTAAAAATGTGGAGCTTTTAAAAACCGCGCTTACGCATATTTCTCTTGCCAACGAAAAGGGAATAGAAAGTAATCAAAGACTCGAGTTTTTGGGTGACAGTATTTTATCTTTTGTTGTGGCAGAGTATATATATGGTGAGTTTAAAACTCTCGACGAGGGTAAACTGACCGAGGTAAGAGCAGGTGCAGTGTGCGAAAAATCCCTCGCAAAGGTGGCTAAACGGATGGGACTTGGCAGTGGAATAATGTTTGGCAAGTCCGAAAATAATTGCGGTGGCATGGATAAACCATCCATTCTTTGCGATACCTATGAAGCGGTGCTCGGTGCCATATACTTAGATGGCGGAATTGAAGCTGCAAGAGGGTGGATAATGGACAACCTCAGAGATACAATTGAGGCGGCAAAGGATATGGATTTTCGCAATTATAAGTCGGACGTTCAAAGTTATTATCAAAAAAGGGACAAGGGCAGCGAGGTTGTTGAATATGCACTTGTTGAAAAAACAGGTCCCGACCACGAGCCAAGCTTTAAAGTAAATGCAGTGTACAGGGGCAAAGTTATCGGCACAGGTATTGGCAAAAACCGTAAAATAGCAGAGCAGGCGGCGGCAAAGCAGGCTCTTGATGCTATTGAAAAGTAAGAGAATGATGAAGAAATATAATATACCCATATTTATTCCCCACGAGGGTTGTCCAAACGACTGTATGTTTTGTAATCAAAAGAAGATTACGGGCGTACAGACAAGCGTAAAAACAGAAGATGTAGAGAGAATAATAGAAGAGTATCTTGAATTTTTGCCCGATAGAGACAGATATGTAGAGATTGCGTTTTTCGGCGGCAGTTTCACAGGGCTTGATTTGAGAACCCAGGAAGAATTTTTAAAAACTGCCAATAAGTATAAGGATAATATAGACGGTGTCAGAATGTCCACAAGACCTGATTATATAAACGATGAGGTATTAGGTCTTGCAAAGAAATATAATGTAAAAACCATAGAGCTTGGTCTTCAATCTGCAGACGATGAAGTTTTGCGACTAAATGGCAGAGGGCACACCTTTGAAGATACGATGAAAGCGGCAGAACTTATAAAGAAAAGCGGAATTACACTTGGGCTTCAGATGATGATTGGGATGTATGGCTCAACCCCTGAAAAAGACATAAAAACTGCCATAGAGACGGCAAGGCTTAAGCCTTCGTGCATCCGTATATACCCGACCCTGACCCTTAGCGGCACAAAGCTTGAGAAATTGTACAGAGAAGGCCTATACACACCCTATGATATGGAGACGGCTGTTGATGTGACAGACAGAGCGATGCAGATTTTTGAGGGTGAGGGCATAGATGTTATAAGAGTAGGGCTTCACTCTGATGAGAGCCTGACTGAAGAAAACAATATTATTGCAGGACCGTACCACCCTGCCTTTCGGGAGCTTGTGCTCAGTAAAAGACAGAAGGAAAAAATAGAAGAGGATGTTATAAAAAACAACCTGTCAGATTGTGAATATACAGTATCTGCCCCAAGAAACAAAACCTCCGAAATAATCGGACACAAAAGATGTAATGCAATATATTTTAAAGAAAAATATAATATTGATATAAAGATAAAAAAATAAAGTTATAGGTTTTAAAACATTTGCTTGACAAACACGGGCAAATGTGGTAACATATATGTCGGCAACCTGAGACGCAGAATTTGGGGCTGAGGATTCACCGCCCAATTCCGGGTTTTATGGGGGTTATAAAATAAACGGAGGTGAAACGACAATGGATAAGGATATCAAGCAGGAAATTATCACTAAGTATGCAGTTCACGAAGGTGACACAGGTTCTCCTGAGGTACAGATCGCACTTCTTTCTTACAGAATCGATCACTTGAACGAGCATCTTAAGACCCACAAGAAGGATCACCACTCAAGACGTGGTCTTCTCAAGATGGTCGGTGTTAGACGTAGTTTCCTTAACTACCTTATGAAGAATGATATCGACAGATATCGTGCTATTGTTGAGAAGTTAGGTCTCAGACACTAAAAAGCTCGGGGCAGTCGTTTGCGGCTGCCCTTTTGACATTTTTTGAAAAAATAAAATTTATTAAATTATACAAAATATTATTATGGCAAGGATGGGTAAGTTTGATTTTAGCAGTTAAAAACACACATCAATTTCGGGTGTTTGTTTTTAAGTGCTAAGCCAGACCTCCCCATAGCCAAAACAAAGGAGGAAAATTTATGTCAAAGATTTATCAGACCGAAGTTGCGGGCAGACCGCTTACTTTAGAATTTGGAAAGGTTGCAGAGCTTGCAAACGGCTCTGTTATCGTACGTTACGGCGACACAGTTGTTGTGTCTGCTGCAACCGCATCGGACAAGCCAAGAGATGGAATTGATTTCTTCCCTCTCAGCATCGACTATGAAGAAAAAATGTATGCAGTAGGTAAAATTCCCGGCGGCTTTACCCGTCGTGAGGGCAGACCATCTGAAAATGCAATCCTTACATCACGTGTTATAGACAGACCTATGCGTCCTCTCTTCCCAAAGGATTTGAGAAACGATGTGTCTATCGTGTCTACAGTAATGTCAGTAGAGCAGGACAATGCTCCTGAATTTTGTGCGATGATAGGCTCATCTGCGGCAGTATGCGTTTCGGACATTCCTTTTAACGGACCTATCGCAGCTGTATATGTAGGCTTGGTTGATGGTGAGTTTGTAATCAATCCAACCGAGGCACAGAGAGCGGTTAGTGAGATGAACCTCACAGTTGCCGGCAGTATGAAGAAGGTTGTTATGATTGAGGCAGGCGCAAAGGAAGTTCCTGAAGATAAGATGTTTGATGCAATTATGTTTGCCCATGAAGAAATCAAAAAGATTTGTGCTTTCATTCAGACAATTCAGGATGAAATCGGCAAGCCTAAGTTTGAGTATGAGCATATGACAGTTGACGAAGAGCTTTTTGCCGACATCAGAGGCTATGCCGAAGAGATGGTTAAGCAGGCAATGGATACAGACGACAAGACTGTTCGCGATGCAAGACTCCTCGTTGTTTACGAAGATGTATATAGCCACTTTGAAGAAAAGTATCCTAAAGAAGAATTCCAGTCACAGATTGATGAGGCTCTTTATAAGCTCCAGAAGACAGTTGTCAGAAACTGGCTTATGTATGACAAAAAGCGTGTTGACGGCAGAGGTATTTTGGAAATTCGTCCTCTCTCTGCAGAGGTTGGACTTCTTCCAAGAACACATGGTAGCGGTCTCTTCAGCCGTGGACAGACACAGGTTATGACTGTTGCAACGCTCGGTCCTATCGGTGATGCACAGATTATTGACGGTCTTGATAACGAAGAATACAGAAGATACATTCATCACTATAACTTCCCGTCATACAGTGTCGGCGAGACACGTCCGTCACGTGGCCCCGGCAGACGCGAAATCGGTCACGGCGCACTTGCAGAGCGTGCCCTTGTGCCTGTTCTTCCAAGTGAGGAAGAATTCCCATATGCAATCCGTCTTGTATCTGAGGTGCTCAGTTCAAACGGCTCTACATCACAGGGTAGTATCTGCGGAAGCACACTTGCTCTTATGGATGCAGGTGTACCCATTACTGCACCTGTTGCAGGTATCTCTGTTGGTCTTATCACAGACCCCGAGGATGACGATAACTTCCTTACAATGGTAGATATTCAGGGGGTTGAAGACTTCTTCGGCGATATGGACTTTAAGGTTGCAGGTACAAAGAAGGGTATCACTGCAATCCAGATGGACTTAAAGGTTGATGGTCTTACACCTGCTATCATAAAGACTGCACTTGAGCAGACAAAGAATGCAAGATATTATATCCTTGACGAGGTTATGCTCAAAGCCATAGATGCACCGAGAGAAGAACTTTCTCCATATGCACCTAAGATGCTTTCTATCAATATTCCTGTTGACAAGATTGGCGAGGTTATCGGTAAGGGCGGCGAGACAATCAAAGCTATCCAGGCAGAGACCAACACCAAAATTGAGGTCAAGGAAGAGAAAGACTATGCAGTTGTTCGTATTGCTGCAGTTGACTCAGAGATGGGCGAAAAGGCTCTCAGAATGGTAGAAATGATTGTTAAAGAGCCTGAGGTTGGCGAGATTTACGAAGGCGAAGTTGTAAGTGTGCTTGACTTTGGTGCATTTGTAAACATTCTCCCGGGTAAGGATGGTCTTATCCATATCTCAAAGCTCTCAAAGACAAGAGTTGAAAAGGTTACCGATGTTGTAAATATCGGTGATACTGTAAAGGTTGAAATTATTGAGATTGACGAAAAGAAGGGCAGAATCAACCTTAGAAGATTAGAGGACTAATCTATATAAAGCTCAGTTGGTGCATATCGGTTTTTAACTGATATGCACTTTTTTTATAATTAAAGGTTGAATTATAAAGGATATAAAGGTATAATGAGTTAGATGAGGGATAATATTAAGATTTTGATAAGAGGTATGACTGTATGAGGATGAGAAAGAAAAAACATCGTGACGAACGTATTGAAAATTGCGGCGAGATTGTTGTAAGAGAGCCGTTTCCAAAGGGTGAATGGAGTACATTGTTTGGAAACGATAATATGATATATCTTGAAATAGGATGCGGTAAAGGCAGGTTTATTACCGAAACTGCAAAAAACAATTCGGATATAAACTTTGTTGCAATTGAGAAAAATCTCGATGTTGCTCTTCTGGCAATGGAAAAGGCGAGACAACTAAAACTTACAAACATACGCTTTATATGTGATAATGCAGATTTCCTCGAGAAGATTGTAGCCCCCGGGGAATGTAGAAGAATTTATATTAACTTCTGTGACCCGTGGCATAAAACAAAGCATGCCAAGAGAAGACTGACTCACAGACGATACATAGAGCTTTATAAAAGTCTGTTGCCCCAAGGTGGGGAAATCCATTTTAAGACAGACAACAAAAAGTTGTTTGAGTTCTCGCTGAATGAATTTTGCGATATGAATATAAAACTTAAAAATATCTCTCTTGATTTGCACGCAACTCCATGTGAATGGAATGTTATGACCGAGTACGAACAACAGTTCTCTCAGCAAGGGATGCCCATTTACAGATTAGAAGCAGTTTTTGGATAAAGGGAGTTATACACGCGAGGAGAAATACCTATGAGAAAAAGTGAAAAAATAGAGATTGTTAAAGAATCTATAAAAAAACAAAATTTGTGTAGGGTTGGATACAAATATAATGACCATCTCAAATTTTTATTTCCATTAATGGCGAGTGATACTCTGTTTTTATCATCCGTAGAGGGGGATTTTGATTTTTGCGGATATCATATTAGTAAATTCTCTAATATAGATACGATTGATATAAGAACAAAAGGTGATAAACTTTTCGATATTATAGAGGCAGAGGGAATATCTAAATACCTAGATATTCCCGATATAGATTTATCTAACTGGAAAACTGTTTTTGAATCTTTGGAAAAACGAGGCGGATATATTATAGTCAAAAATGAAAAAGATTATGATAGTGAGTTATCTTTTGTAATAGGTAAGATAGTTAAAGTTACATCTAAAAATGTTACAATGAGAAATTTTAATTGTGACGGAGAGTGGGAAGAAGAATCTTATCATATTCCATTTAGTAAAATAACGACAGTTGAATTTAATACTCGATATTGTAATGTTTTTTCAAAATACATATAATTTTTCTTGTGTCATGTTATACAATTTAAAACAACTGTTTACCTGACTTGACGCGAACTCGAATTGTGTCGAAGGAAGTGGGAAAAAGCCTCCCGTTTCTATATTTCGGGCGAATGTAGGCATCCGCCCCTACAGTTCTACAACATATTTTAATAATATTTTTATCTTCAAGGAGGATTTACTATGATATTTGGAGGATTTCAAAAGTTAACTCTACTTGACTACCCGGGCAAGGTTGCCTGCACACTCTTTACAAAGGGGTGCAACTTCTACTGCCCTTTTTGTCATAATGCTCTGCTTGTAGATGGAGGGGAGACAGGAGAGTACACAGAGGAATACATTCTGGATTTTCTCAAAAAAAGATATGGTATTCTGGACGGCATCTGCATAACAGGCGGAGAGCCTCTTATTAATAAGGAAATAAAAGAGTTTATAAAAAATGTTAAAGAGATTGGATACAGTATAAAGCTTGATACCAACGGAAGCTTCCCGAAGGAGCTTAAAGACCTTGTGGAAAATAAATTGATTGACTATGTTGCAATGGATATAAAAAATTCAATTGCAAAATATCCGCAGACATCAGGCTGCGAAAAACTTGATACTAATATAATAGAAGAAAGTATAGATTTTCTCCTTAGCGGAAAAATTGATTTTGAGTTCCGCACAACTGTGGTAAAAGAACTTCACACAATATCTGACATACAAGATATTGGGGTCAGAATTAAGGATGCACCCAAATATTTTTTGCAGAATTTTGTTGATTCGGGACACATCATAGGAGAAAATTTAAGTCCGGTAGACGAAGAAACACTCGAAAAAATGCTACTTGCGGCATCGGAGTTCGTGAAAAGTGCCGAAATACGCGGATAATCGGCATCCACAATATTTAGAAATATTTTTTTGAAAAAAACACAATATATTGTGTTTTGGGTATTGACAAACAGAAAATATGGTGTTATAATGTACAATACCTAGAAAAACAATATGGAGGAAAATTATGTATAACGTAGTAAAAAGAGATGGAAAGCTGGCGAATTTTGACCTTTCCAAAATTAGTACAGCTATTAAGCAAGCCTTTGATGCCTGCAACAGACAATATAATGATGACATAATTGATTTTCTTGCACTTAAAGTTACGGCAGAATTTGAACCTCAGATTGAGGATATGAAGATAGATGTAGAACATATTCAGGATAGTGTTGAGTCTGTTCTCATCAAGGCAGGTTACAGTGATGTTGCCAAGGCGTACATCGTGTACCGTCGTCAGAGAGAAAAAATTCGTAACATCGGTGCAACCATGGTTGACTACAAGGCAATCGTTGATAACTATCTTGATATCAATGACTGGAGAGTTAAAGAGAACTCCACCGTTACATATTCTGTCGGTGGTCTTATCCTCAGCAACTCAGGTGCAATCACTGCAAACTACTGGCTCTCTGAAATTTATGATGACGAAATCGGTAACGCACACCGCAATGCAGACATTCATATTCATGACTTGTCTATGCTCACCGGTTACTGTGCAGGTTGGTCACTCAAGCAGCTTATTCAGGAAGGTCTCGGCGGAGTTCCGGGTAAGATTACATCTTCACCTGCAAGCCACCTTGCAACCCTCTGTAACCAGATGGTTAACTTCCTTGGTATAATGCAGAATGAATGGGCAGGCGCTCAGGCGTTCTCATCCTTTGACACATACCTTGCACCTTTTGTAAAGATTGATGACTTGAGCTTTGATCAGGTTAAGAAGTGTATCGAGTCATTTATCTACGGTGTAAACACACCAAGTAGATGGGGTACACAGGCACCATTTTCAAACATCACCCTTGACTGGGTTGTTCCTGCCGACCTTGCAGAGCTTAACTGTATAATCGGCGGTAAGGAAGTTGACTTTAAGTATAAGGATTGTCAGAAGGAAATGGATATGATAAACAAGGCGTTTATCGAAATTATGATTGACGGCGATGCTAATGGCAGAGGATTCCAGTATCCGATTCCCACATATTCTATTACAAACAACTTCGACTGGTCAGATACCGAGAACAATCGTCTCCTCTTTGAGATGACTTCCAAGTATGGTACACCCTACTTCTCAAATTACATCAACAGCGATATGGAGCCAAGTGATGTAAGAAGTATGTGCTGCAGACTCAGACTTGACCTCAGAGAACTCCGCAAAAAGTCAGGTGGTTTCTTCGGTAGTGGTGAGTCCACAGGTTCTGTCGGCGTTGTTACAATTAATATGCCAAGAATTGCATACCTTGCAAAGGACGAGGCGGACTTCTATACCCGTCTTGACAAGATGATGGATATTGCTGCACGCTCACTTAAGGTTAAGAGAACTGTTATCAGCAAGCTCCTTGATATCGGTCTTTATCCTTATACAAAGAGATACCTCGGCACATTTGACAACCACTTCTCAACAATCGGTCTTGTTGGTATGAACGAGGCATGCCTTAATGCAAAGTGGATTAAGGGCAATCTGACAGAGGAAAAGGCTCAGGAGTTTACAAAGGATGTTCTCAACCATATGAGAGAGAGACTTTCTGACTATCAGGAAGAATATGGTGATTTGTACAACCTTGAGGCAACTCCTGCAGAGTCTACCGCTTATCGTCTTGCAAAGCATGACTTAAAGCACTATCCTGACATTATCACTGCAGGCGAAGATGGTAACCCATACTACACCAACAGTTCACACTTGCCTGTTGGCTACACAGAGGATATCTTTACAGCTCTTGATATTCAGGACGAGCTTCAGACTCTTTATACATCGGGTACAGTATTCCACGCATTCCTTGGCGAGAAGATGCCTGACTGGAAGGCGGCTGCATCTCTCGTTCGCAAGATTGCCGAGAACTACAAGCTGCCATATTATACATTGTCACCAACATACTCAGTATGTAAGACACACGGATATATCGCAGGAGAGCAGTTTACATGTCCTGAGTGTGGCGCAGACACAGAGGTATACAGCCGTATCACAGGCTATTACAGACCTGTACAGAACTGGAATGATGGTAAGGCACAGGAATACAAAGAGCGCAAAGTTTATGATATTGAGAATTCAAAGCTTACATCTTCGCTCAAAAAGGTAAAAGAGGATGCTGCATGTGCTGCGGATAGTGCAGGCATAGCAGACGGAAACTACCTCTTTACAACTGCAACCTGCCCCAACTGTAAGATGGCATGCTCTGTTCTTGATAAGGCAGGTGTTGCGTACACCAAGATTTTGTCAGAAGAGAACAAAGACTTTGCAACCCAGATGGAAATCAAGCAGGCTCCAACTCTTGTAATGGTAAACGGCGGAGAAATTGCGAAGTTTGCAGGGGTTTCGGACATTAAAAAGGCATTAAAGGCGTGAGTGATATGAATACTTATGATATAGCAATTATAGGCGGCGGCCCTGCGGGGCTGACCGCCGCTATATATGCAGGCAGAGCAAATAAATCTGTCGTTGTTCTTGAAAAAGGTACCTTTGGTGGGCAGATTACTTCATCACCAAAGGTAGAGAATATCCCAGGTTTTAAAAGCGTGACAGGAAACGAGTTTGCAGAAAAGCTTATGGACCAGGCAATTTCTCTTGATGCAGATATCGAGTGCTGCGAGGTAGAAAAGCTTATTTGCGGCGATGTACACACCATTGTAACCGACGAGGGCGAGTACAAGGCAAAAGCAGTAATTATTGCAACCGGAACAAAACATCGTCTGCTTGGAGTTGACAGAGAAGAAGATTTTATCGGTAACGGAATTTCTTTTTGTGCAGTGTGCGATGGCGCTTTCTACGAGGGCAAAACAGTTGCAGTAATCGGCGGAGGAAATTCGGCACTTCAGGAGGCGATACTCCTCAGTGAGACCTGTGAGAAGGTGTATGTGGTACAAAATCTTGACTTTTTGACAGGTGAGGATAAGCTCCAGAAGGTTCTGGCAGGCAAGTCAAATGTAGAAGTTATCTATGGCACAACAGTTAAAAAACTGTTGGGTGATGACGAGCTTAGCGGAGTCATTCTTGAGAACGCAGACGGAGAGTTTGAACTGACCGTAGATGGTATGTTTGTTGCAATTGGTCTTATACCACAGAACGAGATATTTGCAGATTCAATCGGTCTTGACGACTGGGGATATGTAAAATCGGACGAGAGTTGCGAGACCAATGTTGATGGAATTTTTGTTGCAGGCGATTGCCGTGCAAAAAAGATAAGGCAGGTAGCGACAGCGGCATCAGATGGCGCGGTGGCGGCTCTTGCAGCTTGTAGTTATATAGGATAAATTATGCGCAGTGACATACACGGTCACTGCGTTAATATTTTTTGCAAAAAACCGAATTTGAGGAAAATGGTATAAAACAAGTGATAAAAGACTATAATTGGAAATAATAGCCTGTTATTGCATATAATTCCGTTTGATTTATCTGCGGTATTTTTGTATTATTACAAGGTTAGCACTCTTTAGTGTAGAGTGCTAACAAACAAAAATTGTTTTTTAATTACACATTTATTTTATAATAAGGAGGGTTCATTTTATGAACATCAAACCATTGGCTGACAGAGTCGTAATCAAGATGCTGGAAGCAGAAGAAACCACAAAAAGCGGTATTATTTTAGCAGGTACTGCAAAGGAAAAACCACAGATTGCTGAGGTTATTGCAGTTGGGCCCGGCGGCGTTGTTGACGGAAAAGAAGTTGTTATGGAACTCGCAGTTGGCGATAAAGTAATAATGAGCAAATACGCAGGTACAGAAGTAAAGCTTGACGGCGAAGAATATATAATCCTCAAGCAGGGCGATGTTCTTGCTAAAATTGACTAATTTAATTCTATATTTTGGAGGTAATAAAAATGGCTAAACAGATTTTATTTGGTGAAGAAGCAAGACGCGCACTTGAGCGTGGCGTAAATCAGCTTGCAGATACAGTCAAGGTAACTCTCGGCCCTAAGGGAAGAAACGTAGTTCTTGACAAGAAGTATGGTGCACCCCTTATCACAAACGATGGTGTGACCATTGCAAAAGAGGTAGAACTTGAAGATGCTTTTGAGAATATGGGAGCACAGCTTGTAAAAGAGGTTGCAACCAAGACAAACGATATCGCAGGTGACGGTACAACTACCGCTACACTTCTTGCACAGGCTCTTATCCGCGAGGGTATGAAGAACGTTGCAGCGGGTGCAAACCCAATGATTGTAAGGCGTGGTATGGCAACTGCAGTAAACGCAGCAGCAGCTGAGATTATTGCTAACAGCAAAAAGGTTGACGGCAAGGAAGATATAGCTCGTGTTGCATCGGTTTCTGCCGCAGATGAGAACATCGGTACATTGATTGCGGATGCAATGGAAAAGGTTACAAGCGATGGCGTAATCACAGTAGAAGAATCAAAGACAGCCGAGACATACTCAGAGGTTGTTGAGGGTATGCAGTTTGACAGAGGATACCTCTCACCATATATGGTGACAGATACTGATAAGATGGAAGCAGTAATCGACGATGCTCTTATTCTTATCACAGACAAGAAGATTACAAACATTCAGGAGATACTTCCACTTCTTGAGCAGATTGTTCAGTCAGGTAAGAAGCTCCTTATTATTGCTGAAGATATCGAGGGTGAAGCACTCTCTACACTTATTGTAAACAAGCTGAGAGGCACATTTACATGTATTGGTGTAAAGGCTCCCGGATTTGGTGACAGAAGAAAAGAAATGCTCAAGGATATCGCAATCCTTACCGGCGGTCAGGTTGTATCCGAAGAAGTTGGTATGGAGCTTAAGGATGCAACAATCGACGTTCTTGGTCGTGCACGTCAGATAAAGGTACAGAAAGAAAATACAATTATCGTTGACGGTATGGGCGACAAGGATGAGATTGCAAACAGAGTAAGCAATATCAGAAGTCAGATTGAAGAGACAACATCAGAGTTTGATAAAGAAAAGCTCTTAGAGCGTCTTGCAAAGCTTGCAGGCGGTGTTGCAGTAATCAAGGTTGGTGCAGCGACCGAAATCGAAATGAAGGAAAAGAAGCTCAGAATCGAGGATGCTCTTGCGGCAACCCGTGCAGCAGTAGAAGAAGGTATTGTTGCAGGTGGTGGTACAGCGTTTATCAATGCTATCCCTGCAGTTGAAAAGGTTGTAGCCGAGACCGAAGGAGACGAAAAGACAGGTGCACAGATTGTGCTTCGTGCACTTGAAGAGCCTGTTCGTCAGATTGCCTTCAATGCAGGTATCGAGGGCAGTCTTATTGTAAACAAGATTAAGGAAAGCGAAATTGGCGTAGGCTACAATGCACTTACTGACGAGTATATGGATATGCTCAAGGGCGGTATCGTTGACCCGACAAAGGTTACACGTTCTGCTCTTCAGAATGCGGCAAGTGTTGCGGCTATGGTTCTTACAACAGAGAGCCTTGTTGCAGATAAGCCCGACCCTGCTGCAGATGCTGCAGCGGCAGCTGCAATGGCAGGTGCAGGCGGCGGAATGTACTAAGATAAATCAAAAAACCTTGAAGTTTTTAAACTTCAAGGTTTTTTTGATGTTTGGAAAAATTTCTCTTTCAAAATAAAGTATTATATGATATAATGAGTTAAAGCGAAAATGGATTATAAATTTTTAACTCTGACTTGATACGAGCAATATGGATATGTCGAATAATGTCGAAAGGAGAATACTATGAAGAAAAGAATTTTTATTATAGTAATGCTACTGATGCTTTTTTTATTAACTGCATGCAAAGAAAAAGTTCCAAGTGTAGAAACTATGTCTTTCGAGAAAGATGTTGTCAATATGTATGTGGGAGAAACATTTGAATTTATAATTAAGACAAATCCTGTAAATTCTTACTCACAAATGTATTGGAATTTTGATAATTCTTATTTGGAAGCTGAATATATAGAATTTGGGACAACTAATAGGATAAAGGCGATACAACTTGGAGAAACACAGATAAAAGTTGTCACAAGAAATAATGTGGAATGTGTATGTACAGTAAACATTACGGAACCTAATAGAAGCGAATATTCAGATGTAATCTATGAACAAGTTGCAAGAGTTCCGGATGATTATATAGGTAGAATGATAAAGGTGAGAGGAACAGTAGTTCAGGTTTTAGAAACAGAGAATCAAGTTGATATTCGTCTTGCTGTTAATGATGATTATAATCAAATCGTATATGTAACATATAATCCTGATATTGTTGATTATAGGATGCTTGAAAATGATCATGTTACTGTTTATGGTGAGTTTAAAGGGTTATACACTTACACATCAGCAATGAATGTACCAATAACTGTACCAGATATAAAAGCGAGAATAATAGATCAATAATTTACAAATAAGGAGAAATTTTATATGATATGTAAAAACTGTGGCAGTGAATTGAGAGATAATTCTCTGTTTTGCGATCAATGTGGGAAAAATGTTAGCGGAACAACAAATCGACAAAAAAATGGTTGCTGGAACAAAATTAGTCTAAAGTGGATTGTGATTAGTTTTTGTTTACTATGTATTGTTGCTTTTGCTGGCTATAAAATTGTAGTTCATATTAGAACAGATGAAAAACTTACCGAAGAATTTGTGAACAGCATTGTTGATAGTGCATTACAAGAAACAGATTTTATGGATGAATATTTTAAAAATAGTATTACTAATGGTGGATATGTGTATGGAGCAATAACGGCAGATGCAGAAATTCTTCTTAGAGGACAACAGGTATTTGACGGGGTAGATGTAGTTGTCCAAGGAACGGTTAATTCCATATTGCCTACGGATTATTCAGACGAATTCTTTTTGGTGATATATCATCCTTCTTATGAGGGGAATAAAATAGATAAAATTGCAGTAAAAGGTAAATATTCCGATAGCAACTCTCGCTATGTTGTTGGAGATCAAGTTTGGTTTATTGGAAAATATGCAGGAATCTCTATGTTTGAACAAACGAGCGGGGCACATGTTGAATACGCAGTTGTAGACAATTGTAAAGAAATAGAACCCGGCTATTCAATATCTGATGTTAATTCGATAGTAGACAGGATTTTTAATAAGCATATTGAACTTTCATCAACCACATATGATGGAGATTTTGAGAAATATATTTTCAACAGAGTTGTTGCTGAAAGTCAGACAAGTGAATTTTGGGAATTTGACCCTCTTGGAGGAAATTCTCGTGTATCATATGATGATGGACATACTTTCTATTGGGTAGTTTTTGATAGTATTTACCAAAACTATATGGCAGTATATAATGATCCTAACGGGAAAAGTGACAGACTTAAGGTTTATACAATTGAAGGAAAAGAGCTTTGGGCAAAGGATTTCGCTACCTCGGAAAATGAAAATACTTATTTTGAATTACATAATGATATAGTTTGTGTTTATAATCATAGACAACTTTATTTTTTGAATAAAAACACAGGAGAAAATATAGTTGATCCAATACTTGTACCTGAAACTAATAATATGAGGATTGTAAATGACAAAATCTTACTATTTGTTGAAGGAAAAAACAGTAAGGATTCAATTATTGCTGTTGATACAAATGGAAAAACATTATGGACATATGATGCAAGCCAGGGATGTGATATGTCATTTGAGTATAGCTATACCGATGAATCATATATATTATCTGAAAACAATAATGATAACAATGAATTTTCGTTTAGGAAAAAGTACATAAGAATTGATCTTAATGATGGAAGAAAAATAGCAGAAGTCAAAAACTGATTTTTTGTCATAACCTGATACGAACTTGATACCAAAAAGGTTTGCATCTAAACCTTATGCATCGCAATATGGATAATGTTGAAATTTATCGAAAAGGAGAGATGTATATGAAAAAAATATTATTAGCTTTTTTAACAATGGTTCTTATTATTTCTTTAATGGCTTGCCAATCAAAAACAATTACGGATGTAGAGCACACAACAGGTTTTTATAATTTATTTGGAGAAACCACGACAATCGTGATGAAGAATATAGATTTTGGTGATGTTCAGGGTGTTACAAGAGGTAACCAGACAACGTATACATTTGATTGTTCCAATAATGATGAGGGCTTTGTACAAAAACAACTTGTTTTTTATAATGATATTCTAATGGCAGAAGAAACATATTTTAATAATGTTGAACAAGCATATAATTTTGCCAAAGAGTATCGCAAGAACCTTGAACTTAACTATGGTGAAAAAGACACATATCCAAATGTGAGTTCAACAAATGCTGATTATTTTGATAATGTAAGCGGTATTGAATATCTAAAAGATAATTGCGTTTATTATGAGGATTACACAGTTGAGGTAAGTGAAAAGAGAACCGATGAACCTTGGTTAAATGACGAAAAAGCAGAAAAAATGTTAGGTGATATAAAATATTCTCGAATTGATTTAAGATTAGAACTTAGAGTTAATAATTCTAATTCAGCTTCTGTAAGTGTGAAATATATTGTTATTCGATAATTTTTTCGCTACTAACTTGATACGACATTTCATTAAAAATTGTTTGCATCTAAACCTTATGTGTCGCAATATGGATAATGTTGAATAATGTAAAAAATAAAGCCTCCCTTGACTAAAGGGAGGGGGACCACCGGAGGTGGTGGAGGGATATATGGAAAGAAAACACAATACTGATTTAACAACCAATGCAGGAACTTTGCGTAAGAATATGACAAAAGAAGAAAGACATTTGTGGTACGATTTCTTGAAAAATTATCCTGTTAGATTTTTAAGACAGAAAGTGATAGAAATTATATTGTTGATTTTTATTGTCACAGTGCAAGGTTGATTATAGAACTTGATGGCTCTGGGCATTATGAAGAAAAAGGCTTGTTAAAAGATAAAATTAGAACTGAAAAAATTGAGAAACGAAACTTGACAGTTATGAGAATACCTAACAACGAAGTTAATAGAAATTTCGAGGGAGTATGTCAGTATATAAATAACGCTGTAAAAGAATCCCTCCGTCAGTCTGCGACTGACACCTCCCTTTAGGCAAGGGAGGCTTTAATGTGTTGCATCTAAACCATAAAGCAAAAGAGGTGAAAGAATGTATAAATATGAAACACATCTTCATACATACCCTGTAAGCAAATGCGGAAAAGCAGGTGTACGCGAAAATCTGTTGTTTTATAAAGGCCTTGGGTATGATGGGGTTTTTATAACAAATCACTTTATTGATGGAAACATAAATATAGATTCTGCAGCGTCATATCAGGATAAAATAAATTTTTATTTTTCTGATTATGAAGAGGCGCTGGCAATCGGGGATGAAATAGGTATCAAGGTATTTTGTGGAGTTGAAATGTCTTATAAAGGTACAGATTTCTTGATTTATGGCCTCGATAAGGAATGGTATATGAATAATCCGTCCATCACTGAGATGAAAAAGAGTGACGAATTGAACTTTCTTAAACAAATTGGAGCATTAGTCATACAAGCGCATCCGTATAGAGAAGCAACATATATTGACCATATCAGATTGTTCCCCGGAAATGTGCATGGGGTAGAGGTGCTAAACGCAAGCAGAACAGAATTTGAAAACGAAATGGCGAGGCTTTATGCTAAAAGGTATAAGCTAATTGAATTTGCAGGTACTGACAATCATTATGGCGAAAAGCAAAAGTGTTTGGCAGGTATGAGTTTTAAGCATCCGATTTTGAATGAAAAGGAGTTTGTTGAGGAAGTAAAGAACGGAATGGGAAACATATTTAGTTTAAATTTCTAATTTTCTTAAATAATAGAGTTTAAAAAATAATTTTAATATTATGGGGGTTTAAAAAATGAAGAAGATAATGGCACTTGTTTTATCAATGGTTGTTTAGATGGGGAGTTTGCCTGTTTTGGCGCAAAACACGGGCGGTACAACCACATTGACCTTAGACGGCGTAAAGCGGGAGCTTGTTGCGTATAATATTTATGACAATAATTATTTTAAGCTGCGTGATATTGCTAATTTATTAAAGAATACGGACGCCTGCTTTGATGTTCAATGGAACGAGAGTATTGGTGCAGTAGAAATTACATCAGGAGTACCATACTCCACTCAGGAGCCTGTCGGCGATAAGGTGCTTGATAACCCAAATGCAGTTCCGTCCTATACTCCTATATACAAGGACGGAGGCAGAGTATTGCTTAAAGCCTACGAAATCGGCGGCAACAACTTCTTTAAACTGCGTGATATAGCGGCAGTTCTGGATTTTGGCGTAGATTGGTCCGAGGAAACAGGAATTATGGTAGAGTCTTCAAAAACATATACTTTTCCTGCGGTTTCGGATTTTGCAGTTAACACCGAAACTATGCTTTTAATTGGCAAAACGAAAGCTGAAATCGACCAGATGTACGGACAGGGAGACTACAATATGGAGTTTGGTATTGTGGATTACAATAATGGAATTATGATGGGATATAATTCTTTGGGTGGTTTTCCTGATGACAATCATCCTGCAGAGGTAATGTATGTGAGAATGGACAAGCTTTTCCATAACTGCCCCGATACATTGACACCTGATTTAATTGCATCTGCTTTTGATAATTCATGCACCGCTTATGATGAGATGGATGAAGAGAATATTCTTTGTGTTAATTACTGTGGCGTAAGCTTCTGGTTCTCTCTTGACTATACAATCGGTAAGTCTGACTATACATTGGTAAACATTTATAATCCTTATTTCGGGGATGTAGAAGGTGTGCCGATTGCCACTCAGGACCAGGGTGGTGCCAGAGAGTTTGTAGGTTATTATACCGATGATGAGACACAAAGTGATTTTACATTGACTTTGCGCACCGAGGGATGGACTGTTGATATGTATCTGGTGCGTGTGCTCAATGGAAGGTATGTGTGCGAGGTTATTGATGACTACACTATGGTATTTGCAGGTCCCGGGGACTATGAGTTCGAACTTAAATGGTCAAAGGATTATAAAAATGTTGTATCGACCGATTTAGAATTTGGCACAGAGTGGAATTTTGAGGCGCGATAATAATTGGCAAAAATACAACGTGACAAAATGGAGATTACTATGAGCGAAAAACTTAAACGAATATGGACACTGTTTCTGGTGTTTTTCAAGATTGGTGCATTCACCTTTGGCGGCGGATATGCAATGATTCCTCTGATTTCAAGAGAGGTTGTTGATAATAAAAAGTGGATTACAAATGATGATATTTTGGATATTATTGCGATTGCGGAGTCTACGCCGGGGCCAATTGCAATTAATTCTGCTACCTTTGTGGGATATAAGGTTGCAGGCTTTTTTGGTGCAATGCTTTCAACCTTAGGCGTTGTCTTGCCGTCCTTTGTGATTATTACAATAATTTCTTATGTGCTTGAGCAGTTTCGGCACATTCAGGCAGTTCAATTTGCTTTTATGGGTATAAGAGCGGGCGTGCTTGCTCTTGTAATCAAGGCGCTTTTGTCTATGTATAAGCAATGTCCCAAAGGACTTGTTTCTTACATCGTAATGGGTGCATCGTTTATAGCGGCAGGAATATTTGATATTAATATTTTAATAGTTCTTATCGCTTGTGCACTGACGGGGCTTATATCGTCAATTATTGCAAAGAGGAGGATGGAAAAATGATTTTTTTAAAGTTATTTCTGACCTTCTTTAAAATCGGTGCCTTTACCTTTGGCGGTGGATATGCGATGCTGCCTCTGATTACAGAAGAAGTTTTAAACAACAAGTGGCTGGCGGAAGAAGCAATAGTAAACTTTATAGCGGTAAGCGAGTCAACGCCCGGCCCATTTGCGGTAAACATTGCAACCTATGTTGGAGGTCAATTGGGCGGAATATTTGGCTCTGCTTGTGCAACGTTGGGTGTTGTTTTGCCATCGTTTATTATTATTCTGATTGTCGCAAAATGCTTTGAAAAGTTTAAAAACAGCAGCACAGTAGAGGGTTGTATGAAGGGTCTTCGCCCTGCGGTTATCGGACTTATAGGCACGGCAATTATGACAGTTGGCAAAACGGCGCTTTTTCCAAAGGGAGTATCGGTTTCCAATTTAATAAGCTATGAGTTTATATGCTCTCTGGTGATTTTTGCAGTTTCTGCTTTTCTGGTTTTCAAGAAGAAGCTTCATCCAATTGCAGTAATAATAATAGCTGCCGCCTTTGGAATTGTGGCAGGCTACGGACAAATGATAATATAAAAAATGCTTCCCATATGGGAAGCATTTTTTAAAGTATTTTCTTTAAATTTTCAAGTGCGGTGTCGTAAGAAGCAACAGGAAGCTCGTCAAGAATAATGTCGGGTAGCTTTTTTAGTCCGTTCATACGCTCAAAGAGGAGTTTAATGTTAAGTTGACCTGTGCAGGTGGTTGCAAACTTCTTTTCGTCACCGTTGATAGTGAAGTCCTTTATATGCACTGCGTATATCTTATCGCCAAGTATGTCAAATGCCTTGTTGATGGTATCATCCTGTTCGTGGAGATTTTCGGCAACAGTGATATTTGACATATCAAGGATAACCGCAAGGTTGTCTGAGTTTATATCATCAAGTAATCTCTTCATAACCTCAACTGAGTATATGGTAAACTGCCATACAGGTTCAATTGCCATTGTTACCCCACATTCTTCTGCAACTTTTACGAGGGGGCGCAGGTTGCCGAGAAGAAACTGATAATTCTCCTCAGAGCGTGTCGCATCAAAAGAGCCAAGGCTGCCTGTCTCTGTGCCGATAACTCTTGCATCAAAAACTGCGGCATAGCGGATAAAGTTCTCAAAACGCTTTAGCTGAACTTTCAGAGAATCAGGGTTCTGGTCAATGGGATTTATATAGCAACCGAGGACGGATACAGTCAAATCGTGTTCGTCAAGTTGAGTTTTTATCTTTTTTGCAAGAGCGTCATCGTAGCCTATTTCGTCAAAGTTTATATTGTTTACAGTTCTTGCAAGTGCAAACTGCAGATTCGGCACGCCTGTCTCTTTTGCGATGCGACACATATCATCAAAGTTGTTTGCAATATCATGGCCTCTCAGGCCAAATTTATAATTTGAAAAATCCATTTTTATAAGTCCTTTCTGTATTTGTTTACCTTCAAATTGTAGCCAAAAAACATAAAAATGTCAATAGACAATCTTTTGTGCAAAATATATATGATATTTTTTCAAAAAATATCAAAATTTTTCAAATTTATACTTGTTTTACTGAAAAGATAGGTGTATAATATATGGTATTGAATTATGCATATGGAGGCATGAAAATGAGTAAATTTTTAGAGCAGATTAAAGAAAGGGCAAGAGCAGACAAGAAGACTATCGTTCTTCCCGAGTCTATGGACCCAAGAACTTTTGAGGCGGCAGAAACTGTCCTCAAAGAAGACATTGCAAATGTTGTAATCATCGGTACACCGGAAGAAGTCGCTGAGAACAGCAAAGGCTTCGATATTACAGGTGCTACAATTATTGACCCCTTTACATACGAAAAGACAGAAGAGTATCTTAACCTCTTTGTTGAACTGAGAAAGTCAAAGGGCCTTACATACGAAGAAGCAAAAGAGACCGCTCTTGGCGATTATATGTACTATGCTTGTCTTATGGTTAAAGCAGGTGACGCAGACGGTGTTGTATCAGGTGCTTGTCACTCTACTGCAAACACACTTCGTCCAAGTCTTCAGATAATCAAGACAAAGCCTGGTGTAAAGCTTGTGTCAGCATTCTTCGTAATGGTTGTTCCTGATTGTGAATATGGTGCTGATGGTGCGTTCATTTTTGCAGACAGCGGTCTTGAGCAGAATCCTGATCCGGAGAAACTTGCTGCAATTGCGGCTTGCTCTGCAGAATCTTTTGAACTTCTTGTTGAGAAAGAGGCTATGGTTGCTATGCTTTCACACTCTACAATGGGCAGTGCAAAGCACGATGACGTAACAAAGGTTGTTGAGGCTACAAGAATCTGTAAAGAAAACAACCCCAACATCAAGGTTGACGGCGAGCTTCAGCTTGACGCTGCTATCGTACCTTCAGTTGGTGAGTCAAAGGCACCGGGTAGTCCTGTTGCAGGTAAGGCAAACGTACTTGTGTTCCCTGACCTTGATGCAGGTAACATCGGTTACAAACTTGTACAGAGACTTGCAAAGGCAGAAGCATATGGTCCTATCACTCAGGGTATTGCAATGCCTATCAATGACTTGTCTCGCGGATGCTCTGCAGATGATATCGTAGGCGTTGTTGCAATCACTTGCGTTCAGGCACAGAAGAACTAAGATATAATTAAATTTTAAATAAGGACGGAGATTTATTATGAAAATTCTTGTTATAAATGCAGGTAGTTCATCATTAAAGTATCAGCTTATTGATATAGAAACAGAGGGCGTTCTTGCAAAAGGTCTTTGCGAGAGAATCGGTATCGCAGGTTCAAAGCTTAATCACACTCCAAATGGCGGAGATAAAGTTGTTATCGAAAAGGATATGAAGGACCACACTGATGCAATTGCTATGGTGCTTGCGGCTTTGACAGATGCAGACCACGGTGTTATCGCATCAATGGACGAGATTTCTGCAGTTGGACACAGAGTTGTTCACGGCGGAGAGCTCTTTAGTAAATCTGTTATTATAAACGACGAGGTTAAGGATGCAATGAAGGAATGTATCCCCCTTGCACCGCTTCACAACCCTGCAAACCTTATCGGTATCGAGGCTTGCGAGGCTGCAATGCCGGGTGTACCTCAGGTTGGTGTGTTTGATACTGCTTTCCATCAGACAATGCCAAAGGAAGCATATATGTATGCTCTTCCTTATGAGCTCTACACCGAGAACAAAATCAGACGCTATGGCTTCCACGGTACATCACATAAGTATGTATCAGAGCGTGCGGCTCAGATTCTTGGTAAGAATGTTAAGGACTTAAAGATTATCACCTGTCACCTTGGTAATGGCTCAAGTATAACAGCTGTTGACGGAGGCAAGTCTGTTGCAACATCAATGGGCCTTACACCTCTTGCAGGTACAGTTATGGGTACAAGATGCGGAAGCATCGACCCTGCAATTGTTAAGTTTATTGCAGATTCTAAGGGGCTTGACCTTAAGGGTGTGGATGCACTTCTCAACAAGGAATCAGGTGTATTTGGAGTATCTGGTGTCAGCAGCGATTTCCGTGATTTGGATGCTGCTGCAAAAGATGGTAATGACCGCGCTCAGCTTGCACTTGATATGTTTGTGTACAGTGTTCGCAAGTACATCGGCTCTTACACAGTTCAGATGGGCGGCGTTGATGCAATTGTATTTACTGCAGGCGTTGGCGAAAACGACGGCAAAATGCGTGAGGCAATAACACGTGGTCTTGAGTTTATGGGTGTTTGTGTTGATACCGTGAAGAATGCAGGCGTTCATGGAGACGAGGAAATCGTAAGTACTCCTGACAGTAAGGTTAAAGTTCTTGTTGTTCCGACAAACGAAGAACTTATGATTGCAAGAGACACTGCAGAGCTTTTGAAATAATTGATTGATTTATGCCGCAGATAATGATGCACGATTTTGCTTATAATATTTGGTGCGTTGTTATTCTGCGGTATTTTTTTAAAGGGAGGGTTTAAATATGACAGACCCAAATTTTGAATACGAGAACTTGTCGGACGAAGACCTTGTCGAGCTGTCTGCAAGCGGAGACAGGCGGGCGACGGAGTTTATACTGGACAAGTACAAAAACCTTGTAAAGAGCAGGGCAAAGGCGTACTTTTTAGCCGGTGCCGACAGAGACGACATAGTACAGGAGGGAATGATAGGCCTCTTTAAAGCAGTGCGCGACTTTGATGTGACAAAGCAGGCAACCTTTCGGGGGTTTGCAGAGCTTTGTATAAAGAGGCAGATTATTACGGCGGTAAAATCGTCGACAAGACAAAAGCATATGCCGCTTAATTCTTATGTATCTCTCAGTGAGCCTCTTTATGAGGAAACATCAGAGCGTGCCCTTGTTGAAATGATAGCACAAAGAGATGTGGTCGACCCGGAGGAGATGTTTCTGAGACGGGAAAAGGCAGAGCATATCGGCGCAGAGATAAATAGCAAACTGAGTAGTCTTGAAAAAACAGTTCTGTCTCTTTATATGAACGGAATGAACTATCAGGAGATAGCGGTAGAGCTCGGCAGAACTCCAAAGTCAATTGATAACGCTCTTCAACGAATAAAAAGAAAGCTTGACACAGTAGGGGAATAAAAAAGTGGCAGTTACCAGCGCATGCTGATAACTGCCACTTTAAATTTCATCAACCCATTTCAAGAGCCTGATCAAGCCAGAAGATGCCAAGATCCAAGGCTTTGTAAAGACCTTCGCGCTCTGCCTGACGGAGGAGCTGGGATTTTGGACCCTCGTTGGTCTTAAGCTCGATAATAACTCTCTTTGCAATCTGTAAATCCTCGAGGGGTTCACAATCTTCAAGTCTGAATACTACAACATATTTATCCTCGGGGTTTCCGTACATAATTTCGTTGCCGCAACGAAGAAGCGGTTTTTCGTTATATGTCAGGAGCTGAGGTTCTTTATTTTCTGCAGCCTTTTTTGTTGTCTTTGGTGCAGTATCTTTCTTTGTTTCAGCCATAAAAAACATACCTTTCCTGCTCAGTAATTGTTCTGTGCTTATATGAGCGATACATAAGCACAATGATATAATACCAAAAATTCAGGATAATTGCAAGCTAAATTTGCAATTATTTGTCAAAGAGCTTGTTTACAAGAGTGTAGCCATGCTCTTCGTATATTCCTGTCTGCTCTGCGTTTGCCTCAGTATAGGAAGAAACCTTTGAGTCAACCTCGCATTTGCTCTTGTAGAGTATGTATGGTACAGGAGCAGATGTGTGGGTCATAATCTCAAGAGGGGTTGGGTGGTCAGGCATAACAAGAATGTTATAATCTTCAGCCGAGGCATTGAGGTAATCTAAAATAGGTGCAACAATCTTTTTATCAATAAGCTCTATCGCTTTAACCTTGTTTTCTATTTCGTGTCTGTGGCCTGCCTCATCAGCGGCTTCGAGATGAACATAGATAAAGTCAGAGCCGTCTTTAAGTGCGGAGATTGCAGCATTTGCCTTACCCTCAAAATTTGTGTGGACGGTGCCCGTTGCCCCTTCGATTTCAACAACATTAAGGCCTGCACAGTTGCCTATGCCCTTTATAAGGTCAACGGCAGAGATAACCGTGCCTGAGATACCAAACTTGTTATCATATGTATCAAGATTTGGCTTTGTGCCGTTACCCCAAATCCATACAGAGTTTGCAGGATGAAGCCCTCTTTTAATTCTGTCAAGGTTTACAGGGTGGTCTTTAAGGATGTCATAGCTCTTTTTCATAAGGGTGAGCAAAACCTCGTCCTTTGGCAGATATTCTCCAACAACCCTGCCTGAAATATCATGTGGCGGAGTAAGAGAAAAATCATTTTCTTTATTATGCCAAACAAGAAGATGGCGATAGCTTGTGCCGCCGAAGAACTCATACTCATCGCACTTGAGCTCTTTATTCACTGCATCAATAAGTATATGTGCTTCCTCGGTTGTAATCTCGTCCGAGCTGTAATCAACCATTGTTTTGTCAGCATAGCTCTCTTCGTCTGATAGTGTAACAACATTAGCACGGAAGGTTGTGTCGGAGAGTACAAGCGGAACGCCGATAGAAGCGGCCTCAAGGGGAGAGCGACCCGAATAATACATCTCTGGGTCATAGCCAAAGACTGCCAGATTTGCAACGTCACTTCCGGGTGGATAGCCCTCGGGGACAGTTGTAACCATACCAACCTCGCCAAGTGATGCAAGACGGTCTATGTTTGGCTTGACTGCCGTTTCAAGGGGTGTTTTGCCGCCAAGTTCGGGCACGGGAGTATCGGCTGCGCCATCGACCAATATAACAATATATTTCATTAAATTACACATCCTTTTAATTTTTAACATACATAGCATAATTATACACCCAACAGTAGATTGGTGTCAAGGATAATACAATGTGACTTTTTTATTAATTTTCAACAAAAATGTTGCTTTTTTGTTGGAATTAAGCTATACTATATAAATAAAGTTGTTTTTTGTTATATTCTATGGAGGTGGAGATATGCAAAACAGATTATTTCAGAACACCCTGGCACAAATCAAGAAGGATGTGAAGCGTGTTGTCGGTGTTATTGATGATACGGAGGCAGTAATAGCCTGCAGTGACGAAATGTGGATAGGTAAGACCATTGACAACATATTTACGGTCTTTGATGCGTCGGGGGAAATCAGATGTATAGGTGGCTTCAGCTACAAAAAAATTGAAACCTTTAACAAGATGGAATATCTTGTTTTCTGCGAGGGAGATGACGAGGTTTCAAGAGATGTCTGTGCCCTGCTCGGTGTTCATTTTCTTACTCTTAAGCAATACTATGATGAAAAGTATGACAGAAACAGTTTTGTTAAAAACATAATTGTTGATAACATTCTCCCGGGAGATGTTCTTTTCAGAACGAGGGAGCTTCACCTTGCCATAGATGTTAAGCGTGCAGTTTATCTTGTCAGGATTTCAAAGGCTATTGAAAATTCTGCAATGGATATTTTGAGGAATTTATTCCCTGACCGTAAGAAGGATTTTGTTATCAGGATTGATGATTACGACATTGTTGTAATAAAAGAGTTCCCTGATAATATTGAAAAAACGGAAGCCTTCCAGATTGCACAGAATATATACGATACACTCAGCACAGAGGAAATGATAAATGTATCTGTTGGTATGTCAACAATCGTTGATTCAATCAGCGAGCTTGGACAGGCTTACAGGGAATCAAGAGTTGCTCTTGAGGTTGGTAAGGTATTTGATACTGAAAAGAATATTATAAGTTATGATAATCTCGGTATTGGCAGACTTATATATCAGTTGCCCACTACCCTTTGCGAACTTTTCCTTAACGAAGTATTCAAGAAAGAGTCGATAGATGTTTTGGATGGTGAGACTATATATACAATTCAGAAGTTCTTTGAGAACAACCTTAATGTTTCAGAAACCTCCAGAAAACTTTTTGTACACAGAAACACTCTTGTATACAGACTTGATAAGATAAAGAAGCTTATAGGACTTGACCTCAGAGAATTTGATGACGCAATTATATTTAAGGTAGCTATGATGGTAAACAAGTACCTTACCTCAGAACCGACCAGAATTTAATAATTTACTTTAAAAAATAGCGGAGCTTGGGGGCTTTGTGATATAAATCGCTCCTTAGCTCCGTTTTGTGCATAAAAAGAGGTGTAATATGATTCAGTTTGAAAATGTCAGCAAAACATATAAGGATACAGGTGATGTTGCCCTTTGTGATGCAAGTTTTTATATACCCAAGGGTGACTTTGTGTTCCTTATAGGGGCAACGGGTGCGGGCAAAACAACAGTTGCAAGGCTTATTTTGCATGATGAGTTACCCGACGATGGTGGAATTTATGTTGACAGAAAAAATCTTGCCGAGCTAAGAAGAAGAGAGATACCATACCACAGAAGAAAGATTGGGATGGTTTTTCAGGATTACAGGCTTTTGCCGGGAAAAACAGTATACGAAAACGTTGCTTTTGCAATGCGGGTTTTGGGAACACCTAAAAGAAACATAGAACATATGATACCACAGATTTTATCTCTTGTGGGGCTTGAAAATAAGGCATATTCAATGCCACATCAGTTGTCGGGAGGAGAGCAGCAGCGAGCTGCACTTGCCCGTGCGATGGCGAATAATCCGTCTATACTTATAGCAGATGAGCCGACAGGCAACCTTGATCCTGAAACATCATATGAGATAATGAAAATCTTTGAAAGATTTAATCGTATAGGCACAACGGTTGTTGTTTCAACCCATGATCGGGATATGGTAGACAGAATGAAGAAAAGAGTGATTGAGCTGAGTAATGGCAGAGTTATCAGGGATGAAAGAGAGGGTGGCTACGCAAAATGATTGAGAAAATAGCTTATCTTTTTACACAGGGAATCCGGAATATCAAATGGCGTATGTCATTCTGTGCCATATCTGTCAGTGTTATTACGGCAGTGCTTTTGATACTTGGCATTTTTGTAGCCGCAGGGCTTAATGTAAATTCTCTTACAGAGAAGCTCGGTGACAGTTGCGAAATAAATGTGTATGTCAGGGATGGTGCCGACGGTATAGAGCAGGAGCTTATTAAAATTCATGGTGTAAAAAAAGTAAGATTTTGTTCAAAGGATGAGAGACTTGCAAAGGTGACAGAAGAAGTGTATGGCACAGAGGAGAGCTTGTTTGCCGAGGGAATAAATCCATTGAGAGATTCTTATATCGTGACGGTATCAGAGCTTTCGCAAATTAATCAGATATACGGTGATATCGAAGCAGTTGACGGAGTTGAAGATGTAATAAAAAATAGCGATATAATCAGTGATGTCAGTGCTTTGATTAAAGTAGTGCGGAATGTTGGCATCATTATTGCGATTATTTTAATTCTGATTGCAATTCTTATTATTTCAGGCACAATAAGACTTAGCGTTGCATCAGGAGAGGAAGAAATAAGAATAATGAAGATAGTTGGCGCAACAAACAGCTTTATTACACTTCCTTATATTATTCAAGGTGTGATTCTTGGAGTTGTGGGTGCACTTATAGCCCTTATGCTGACGGCGTTTGGGTATGAAACGGTGTCCCAACGGATAGCCTACATAATTTCAACGGATATTGTGACTCTTGTTGGAAATGGAAAAGTTATATTGGTTTCCTTGCCTCTCTTTGTCGTATCCGGGGCAGCGGTCGGAGCTTTTGGAAGTTTTTTTGCGGTAAGAAAATATTTAAAATGAAAAGAGGAAGTATAAGTGAATAGAAAAATTGTGAAAATAACAGCGATTGTAATAGCAATAGCCTTTATACTCGGACTTCTGGGCCCACTTGCATATACCTATGTTTTCTCTGCTCCGCAAGACGAAGAAAATGCGGAAACGCAGGAAAAAACAGTTGACGAGCTGCGGGAAGAACTTAAGGCAGCGGAGGAGAGGCTTGCGGCGATAGATTTGCTTGAGAAAAATATTTATGCAGACAGCGAAGAGCGGTTTCGGATTATGTGTGAAAGAGGTACTTTGTCTTATGTTGATATAATTTTTTCTGCAAAAAGTTTTTCGGATTTTACCGACCGCATTGTCATAGCAAGGGAGCTTTTGGAATACGATAAAAATGTGATGCGGTCAATTGGAGACCTGAAAGATGAATCATTAAAGATTCTGACCGAAATTGAGGGACTGATTAGGGCGATTAAAGTAAACGAGATGGAAAGCAGCGGCGTTATGCCTGAGAGAATGGTATAATTGATTAAACATAGAAAAGGCGAGGATATATGTGTATATTAAGAAATCAAGACTGATATGTGGAGCAATAGCGATAGTCATTGTGACGGCTATCGTTGTGTTTTGTGCGTTAAATCCATTTGGTATTGAAAACTCTCTTGGGTTTTTGAAATTTTCTTATATGACTCGGATTATTGACTCTATGTATTATGAGGATATGGACCGGTCTGATGCGGCAGAAATGGCAATAGCCGGAGTTGCAGCATCTACGGGCGATCCATACACCATGTACCTCTGGGGCGATGATGCGAAACAGTATATGGAAGAAATCAGCGGAAATTATTGTGGAGTAGGTCTTTACATTGAGTGGGATATGGAGGAGGACCTTATATCTGTTGTTTCTGCAATTTCGGGAGGTCCTGCGGAGCAAGCGGGAATAACAACAGGTGATAAGATACTTAAAATTGATGGACAAAACTATGCCGGAAGTCAACTATCAGAGGCATCGTCATATATGAAAGGCGAAGAGGGAACAGAGGTTACATTGACTATTCGTTCATTAGTTGATAACAAAGAACGTGATATAACACTTGTTCGAAGTGAAATTACTATTGAAAGTGTTATGAGCCGGATGATTGGCAGTGATATAGGCTATATAAGCATATCCCAGTTTATCGAGGGGGTATCCGATATATTTGCTCGTGAATATATCGATTTAACCGAATCGGGCGCAAGGTCATTGATAATTGACCTTCGAAACAACCCGGGAGGGTTGCTCGACGAGGCGGTAAAAACCGCTGGGTTGTTTGTGCCGGGAGGAGAGATAGTGACATTTACTCTTGATAAAAATGAAAACTGTAATGAGTTTTATTCGGAGGGGGTTAACAATAAAAAACCCGAACTGCCCATAGTTATTCTTATGAATGGGGGCAGTGCATCTGCGAGCGAGGTTTTAGCGGGAGCACTGCGGGATTATGAAATAGCAACAATTGTTGGCGAAAAGAGTTATGGCAAGGGAATTGTGCAAAGTGCAATGAATATAGGAGACAGCATTTTGTCTGTCACTGTGGCAAGATATTATACCCCTGATGGAGTATGCATACACGGAGAGGGTATGGAGCCTGATGTAATGACAGAAATGTCACCTGAAAAGAGTGCAAGAATAAGCTCTCTTGAGATACAGGATGATGAGCAATTGCGGGCTGCAATTGAGTGTTTGAATAAAAATTGAAAACAATAGGCATAATATCGGTGCCCGAGAAGAAAATTACAACAGGGCGTAAAATAATGCGCCCTGTTGTAATAAAAGAAAGCTTTGGAAAAAACAACAAATACATTGCGGCGGAACTTTCGTATTCAACACAAGAGATTATCAGGATGGGACAAAATCGTCTCAGAAAGGTTTTAAATCGTGCAGAAAGATTTTTGTTGTGCAATGGCGCATATGATGTTTTGTTATCGAAAAATCTCAGGGAGCTTGCTCCTGTGCAAAAAATGTGCAGAGAAAATCCACCCCAAAGAAGTAAAAAAATTCCGTCATCAAAAGTTGTGGAGTGCTATCTGTATGCTATGGATATATCGAATAAAGGTGTTGATAAGAGGTATATCAAAAGGGCAATAATTTACGATAGTGGTATGAAAGGGACGACGTTTGAAAATTTGTCAAAAATATGTATGGATGTAAAACAGGTGGGATTGTGGACGAGTGAAAAAGGCAAGGGAGAGAGACTTGCCCAAAAGCTTTTTGAAGAATATGGTGTACTGATGAGCGTTAAGGATTACGCCGATAAGCCTGAATTAAATTCTGAACATATTGTAATTGATGTTGATGAAGGAAGGGTTCGCATAAATGATTTTGTTGTAGATGGTGCAGAGTTTGTATCAAACAGTGGGGTTTATGGGCTGGACCCGGCGGAAGAAGCGGCGTGCCTTGGGGATGATTGCGACTTATCTATAAGCAGATTGATGTCAGGGGAAAATGTTTTGTAAAATACTATAAAAAATTTAGATTTTTTTCAAAAAAAGTATTGACAAATAAAGAAAATGCTTGTATAATAAACGAGTTGGGTTTGATTCCTGACAAACTTAATATTGATGAGATGCGAGCATGCTGGAACTGGCAGACAGGCACGTTTGAGGGGCGTGTGCTTATGGCGTGTGGGTTCAAGTCCCACTGCTCGCACCATTTTTATTTTGCCTGATAGTGTAACGGTTAGCACAAGTGACTCTGACTCACTTTGTCTGGGTTCAAATCCTAGTCAGGCAGCCAGAAAAAACGACAGTAATCGACGGATTACTGTCGTTTTTTAGCTAAATTCGCTTGCGCGAGCTAAATTGAGCAAGCTCAGCTAAATTGCCAGCGGCAGCTAAATGTGCTAACGCACGCTAAAGGCGAATTTAATTTAGCTGTTTCATTGAAACAATTTAGCTATCAAACACAGTGAGATAATTTCGCTTTGCAACTTGTTGCAAAATTCAGCTAAATAAAAAATATCTCTATGGTTCGTCTATCCCACAGATACAGAACGATTTAGATGACATATCTAGGTTGTTCTGTTTTTTTACTTATAGATTATATGGTTAATTATTGTTAAAATGGTTTTCGTTGTATCGTCGGGTACATGATTGGTAAAATTTAAATAATTTGTTTACAAAATTGCTTGCGATACAAAATATAAAAAATTTTAAATTATGAATAAGTCAAATATGATTAACATTAATTTAACTTTAGTGTTATATGATCCAATCGTAAAATTATAAATTTATGAAACGAGGTTTTATCTATAAAAAGAAAACATTTAATAATAGGTGCTATTCTTTTGTTGTTTTTGTCATTATCAGCTTGTACCAATGACACGGTTACAAACAGCACAGCAGGTTATGAAGATGCTACAAAGGTGCTTACAGAAGTTAAAACAACACAGTTCTTTATGGGAGAAAAAGTTTCGGATGAGGATATCGAAAAAATTCTTTCTGCAGGTGTAAATGCTCCGAGTGCTATGAACACTCAGCCTTGGCACTTTACAGCAGTAACCGATGAAGACGTTTCACAGAAGCTTGCAGATGCAATGGATAGTATGAAACCGCCTGCAATGAAAGATGGCGAAGGAGGCACACCTCCTGTAATGCCTGAAGGTATAGAAGGAAAACAACCTCCGGCAGATGCTCCAAAGGATGCACCAAAACCACCTGAAGGTGGAAGCGGATTTTCAAAGATGCCAAATAATAAGGTGGGTATCGGTGACGCACCCCTTACTATCGTAATCTCCTGCAGAGAAGGTTCTGAACTTGATGTAGGACTTGCAGTACAGAATATGTCCGCAGAAGCACAGCTTTTGGGATATGGAACAAAGATTATGACTGCTCCCACGATGGCATTTAACAATGACGAATATAAAGAAATGTTAAGCATACCCGAAGGACAGAAGATTGTGGCGGTTCTTATTGTAGGTAAGCCTGCCACAAAAGAAGATAATCCCGATGCAGTATCAAGTGCAACCACAAGAAATGCTTTTGACGATGTGGTAACAATTATCAGCAAATAAATCTACATATCAACCTCTGGTGATTATTTCGGAGGTTGAATTTTTTTGTCAAATTAACTTTCTTTTAACTTTAGACTTTTATAATAGTAACCGGTGAAACGCTTTGCGTTTAAAGTTTGCGACATATCGCAAACTCTTATGAAAACAAGGTTTTCCATAAGATGCATTCATTCTGGAAATGTCAGGGTAACACTTGATATGAATATATGCGGCAGTAACAATGTAAAGGAATTCTTAAACCCTGATTTATCTTTCCTGCAAACTTATCATGACTCGATTTTAGAGGTAAAATGGGATGAATACCTGCCGCAGATTATCCGTGACTGCGTTCAGGTAAAATCAAGAAGAAGTGCCGCCTTCTAAAAATATGCGGCAATAAGAATATAACAAACTAATGGAAGGAAGTAAAAAATTATGACTTTTTTCAGATGTATTTAAATCAAGTTTTTTATCAACCATCAATTCTTTTTCAACACTTGATGTGCTTTTAGCACTCGGACTTGCCTTTGTAATAGGACTTTTTATCTTTTTAATCTACAAAAAGACCTATCAGGGTGTTATGTATTCCGATTCATTCGGAGTTTCCCTTATTGCGATGTCAATGATTACAAGCCTTGTAATTATTGCAGTAACATCAAATGTTGTATTGTCACTCGGTATGGTTGGTGCTCTTTCTATCGTTCGTTTCAGAACGGCGATTAAAGAGCCTATGGATATAGCATTTTTGTTTTGGGCAATCGCAGTTGGTATTGTTCTCGGCGCAGGACTTATTCCCCTTATGTGAAAGGAGACTTGACATGAAAATCATGTCAAGTCCGCCTACGGCAGAATTTTTATGCACCGCCGAAATTTTCGCACAGTATATGTGCTAAACGGCGATGTGCGTAATTTCCATTATACACCTTGTCAGTCCACAGACGAGGTTATGTATATTTGTTTTCATTACTATTTGTGGACAGAAAGGCTATGGAAATTAAAATGATAAAAAAAGTAATTCCAATAGCTATTGCGCTATGTTTGATGTTTGGCATTAGTGTAATGGCAGAAAATACTGCGGGCAATGAAAATATACCAAACACTTCTTCGGAAAGACCCATGCGGGGTAATTTTGACACTTCAAAAAAAGCCCTAAGGAAGCACCTCCGTAAATTATCATTGCAATAAGGGGTTTCCATGGTGCTTCAAGCTCCGTAGCAAGTTCGGCAGCTATTGAACCGATGGTAATGCCTGTAATGTAATCAAAAAAATCAAGTTGCGAAATTTGCTTGTGCCCCATAATTTTGGCAATGACAAACAGTGCCAGAACTGATAGCAAGGAGGTTAAAATAACTTTGATAATATCCATAAAATCACTTCCCTTTATGGATATTATTTGCGTAAAGATGTAAAATTATTATACAAATCCTTATTTAACTTCAATATGTACTGCCCGCATAGCATCAAGGGCTGTGTTGTGGCTCCTCTCTGTCACCCCTGCACAGCATTTACTGTCAATGGAAATCACGGCTTCCGGGAAGGAGGCCTTTAAAATCATAGCATTTGATATTACGCAAATGTCTGTGCAAAGTCCGCAAAGCTCAATCTCTTCAATTTTTTCGCCATAGCTTTTAAGTATTTGGGGCAGGTCAACACTTCCAAAGGTTATCTTATCAACAAAATCTGTTGTGTATGGTTTTAGTTCATCGCAAATCTGCCATCCGTCAGAGTCTTTTATGCAATGCTCGACGGGAAGCTTTTTCCCTTCCTGAGACTGAAGATAGTCATCTGTGTGGGTATCTCTTGTAAATATAATTTTGCCGTCAAAATTTTTGACTTTTTCAATTACGTCCGGCAAAATGGCCTCTGCCATCTTACTGCCAAGACTTCCGGTTATAAAATCCACCTGCATATCTACAACTATTAAAAATTTCATAATTTTCTCTCCTGTTATCCGAATTTAAAAAATATATTGTTAATCCTTTGCTTTATCGTTCTCTCGCCAGAATTCTTTTACAGTTTTCTGGTATCCGTCTTTGTCAACAACATAGCTCATTCCATGAGTTGCCCCTGGCACAACAAAAAGTTTTTTGGGGGCAATGCACGCTTTGTAGTTTTCGTAAGTCATATCAATAGGAACAAAATCGTCATCGGTGCCATGGATAAACAAAACAGGCACCTTGTTTTTCTTCATAGCATCAAGAGTTGTATAATCATCACTGCCTATGTTGATTTTCTTTTTGCATATATCCTCAATCATTTTGCTATGCATATTATAAGAAATATGCATACTGTTTTCGGCAACATGCTTCCATATTAATTTTGCAGAGGTAAATCCGCAATCTGCCATAATGCCGCAAACGTTTTCTGGCAGGTCAAATCCGCTTGCCATAAGCACTGTTGAAGCACCCATAGAAACACCTGCAAGATATATAGGTAGATTATTTTCGTTATGGTCATTCGCCCATTTTATCCAGTCAAGACAGTCGTAGCGCTCTATCATTCCAAAGCTCATATAGTCGCCCTCGCTGTCGTTTTGACCTCGTTGTTCGGCGTAAAGCACGCTGCAACCGTTATCATGCCAGAAATCATAGATGCCTGCAAAGTCAGTAGTCCAGGTTGAACGCCAGCCGTGCATGGCTATAATAATGCGTTTGTCGTTTTCTGCCCGATGCCAGTGACCTACAAGTCGCTTATTATCGTGGCTTGTTATTTCAACGGTTTCGCAACCGCTGTTTTTAAGCATTTCGCCTTTCTCTTTAATGGCGGCAATAAGGGTTTCATCCTTTTTTATTTTGTACAAAGACCGTTTTTTCATTGCCTTGGGCATATCGCGGTCAAGGGCGGTGCTTACCAGTATTTTTGTAGCAAACCGCGAAAGAGCCTTTGCTGCGGTTGCGCCAAATATAGATATGCCTGAGCCAATCAAAATATTTCTCGTTCTCTTTTTCATCGTTTTCCCCTTTCAGTATGCAATGTCTGTTTGATGTTATTATATGAAAATATGGAAAAAAGTCTAAACTAAATTATAAAAATATTTATTATTCTTTTTCAAGCTGCACAGTGGCAAGGGCGGCGTTTAATTCTGCACCGAGTATCAAAATCACCGCCGTCAGGTATAGCCATATCAGCAAAACAATTACTGCACCTAAGGTCCCGTAAATAACAGAGTAATTGGCAAAATTCTCTACGTAGAATGAAAATCCTATACTGACAATCATCCAGACAAGCAAGGTAAGTACAATTCCGGGCATTAGTTTTTTGATGGGTTGCCTCTTCTCAAGAGCCATACCGTAGAGAGTGCCGATAGCCGTCAGCATTAAAACGGCTATGAGGCCGAAACGAAGATATTGCCAGATGGTCAGCAGATAATCTGATAATCGTAATGCGTTTTTTGGAAGAATGTTGCTTATATAGGCCAGCACATTTTCGCCCAAAACTGAAAGCAGAAGCGTCAGTGCGATTACTGCGAGAAGCACCAGGGTATAAAGCAGCTGTCGAACAGTGTAGGATATAGTATTAGTTGGTCTGTCAAGCTCGTATGCACGGCGGACATCATTCATCAGGCCCTGTGCCGCACGCATAGGAAACCAGATTGAAAATACCAGAGAAAACCACAAAAGTGTATGACTGGAGGTGTGAGATACATAATCAAGATAGGTCTCTACAATTGATGCCACATCTGTCGGCAGAAATTTCCATAAACTTTGTGTAACCGGATGCACATTCAGATTCATAATACCCAGTAGGTTTGATGTAAAAATCAGTATGGGAAACAATGCAAAAAGCAAATAATAAGCAAGTGCCGCAGCGTTTTTTCCAACATTATGATTAAAGTAATTTGTAATAAGTAAGCGTATAGTTCGCTTAACTGAGGATTTTCCCGTTTGTTTCATTTTTTCACCCCCAGGCTAATTATACACATAAATTATTGTAAAAGCAAGTGCGCAGATATAATGAAATAAAAAAGCAGTCTTTAAAAGCTCAAATATTATTATAGGAAGTTATTGTTAGGATATACACAAAGGTGTTAAAAAATCCCCCTTGCTATGCAGCAAGAGGGATTTATCATTAAAAGTCAACTTCTGTATCGTAGTAGCAGCACTTGAGAAGCTTTTCCATTTCTTCCACAGAAATCTTTCTGGGATTAGAACCTGTGCAGGCATCTGCAACTGCGTTCTTTGCAATCTCGGGAAGTCTTTCAAGGAAGATTTCCTCAGGAACAAAGCCGCTCTCGCAAGGATAGCTGTCAAGACCGTAGTTCTTGATGCACTGTGGAATGTTAAGTGCGTCATTCATACCGCGGAGGTATGTAATAAGGTTTGCAACCTTTTCGTCATCGTTTGAGCCACCAAGACCCATAAAGTCTGCAATTGTGCCGTAACGCTTTTTAGCTGTTTCGTCTTTTGCGTTAAATGCAATTACCTTTGGAAGATACATAGCATTTGCAGCACCGTGAATGATGTGTGCACCGAGGTCCTCAAAGATTGCACCTGTCTTATGAGCCATAGAGTGAACAATGCCAAGAAGTGCATTTGAAAATGCCATACCTGCCAGGCATTGGGCGTTGTGCATAGATGCACGCTTTGTCATATCGCCATTATATGAATCAACAAGATTATCCTGAATCATCTTAATTGAAAAGATTGCGAGAGGATCGGTGAATTCGCAGTTTGCAGTAGAAACATACGCCTCAATTGAATGAGTCATAGCATCCATACCTGTGTGTGCAGTCAGCTTCTTTGGCATTGTTTCAGCAAGGTCAGGGTCAACGATTGCAACATCAGGGGTAATTTCAAAGTCAGCAAGGGGATACTTGATACCTTTTTCGTAGTCAGTAATTACGGAGAAAGCAGTAACCTCGGTAGCTGTACCTGAGGTAGAAGGGATAGCGCAGAAGCGAGCCTTTTTACGAAGCTCAGGAATGCCGAAAACGACACACATCTCCTCGAAAGTAATTTCAGGATATTCATACTTAATCCACATTGCTTTTGCAGCATCAATGGGAGAGCCACCGCCGATTGCAACAATCCAGTCAGGCTGAAATTTCTGCATAGCCTCTGCACCGCGCATAACTGTGTCAACAGATGGGTCCGGCTCGATGCCTTCAAAAAGTTCAACCTCCATACCGGCTTCTTTAAGGTAAGCGGTCACCTTGTCAAGAAAACCAAACTTCTTCATAGAACCGCCACCGGTACAAACCATTGCGCGGTTTCCTTTAAGTGATTTAAGGGCTTCAAGAGAGCCTTTGCCGTGATACAGGTCACGGGGAAG
>JAZNCD010000014.1:0-9970 GCA_045587365.1 Clostridia bacterium | reverse complement strand
AGGCTTCTTGAAACCTCATAGTTAAAGTCAACATGCCCCGGGGTATCAATAAGGTTTAAGACATACTCCTGCCCGTCCTTTGCCTTGTATATCAGCTTTACGGCACGGGCTTTTATGGTGATGCCACGCTCACGCTCAAGGTCCATATTATCGAGAATCTGCTCTTGCATTTCTCTTTGGGTAAGTGTGCCCGTAAGCTCTAAAATTCTGTCAGCAAGGGTACTTTTCCCGTGGTCAATATGAGCAATTATCGAAAAGTTTCTTATATTATCGCGACGATTGTCCATCGGTCATCCTCCTGTGTTTAATGCTAATAATATATTTTAACACAAATCTGCAACAGTTGCAATAAAAACATTTTATAAATTACAATTATATATAGCTTGGGCTTTGCCATTTTTTTGGCAAAGCCCAAAAACACTTAATATCCCATAACAAGCTTGCCGAGAGACAACATCAAGGGCATTGTAATTACGGACAAAACAGTAATGATTACCACTGCATTTGTAGCATAGCGATAATCCCTGTCATATAGCTGAGACAACATACTCACAGCCGTTGCTGTAGGTGTCACCGAGCACACAAAGCCAACAAGACGGATGTGGTCCGGAATTGGTATAAAACAAAATATTACCATCATAATAAGCGGAAGCAAAATAAGCTTTAAAAACGCAAGCTTGTAATAGCAAAGCCTTTTAAACCCTCTCTTCATATCTGTCTGCGCCAGAAGTGCACCCAGCACAATCATAGCAAGGGGTGTGTTTAAAGACCCGATTGCGCTGACTGCTGTGTAAACGCTGTTTGGCAGCTTCCACGGAGAACAAAACAGAATAATTCCCCCCACAACCCCTATGACTCCGGGATTTAACGCAACTTTCTTTATATCAAGCTTCTCCTCCGGATTCATCAGTTTTACTCCGTATGACCAAATCAAGACTGTCAAAACGATCACACTTGTAGAACCAAAGAAAATTCCCATCTCGCCCAGCAACGCCTGAAGAATAGGAAAAGCCATAAAACCATTATTTGGCAAAACAATACTTAATCTATTCTCCGCGTAAGCCGAATCTTTCTTTCTATATACAAGTTCTGCAACAATTATATAAATAAAATAACTAAGAAGTGCCGCTGCAAACATCGTAATCCAATCGACAAGAATGACTGCATCAAACTCTCTTTGATAAGATGAAATCAAAATCATCGGTGTCACCACTTTTAAAAGCAATGTCGACATCTGCTTTGTTCCATCCTCGTTAATCATCTTCATTTTAGCCATAATATATCCGACAACCACCATTAGCGCCATCGAAAATATCTGTCCGCTAACTGTCAAAAAATATTCAAGCATTATTATCACCCAATTTTGTCTTTTGTATATTATCTGTATATTATCTGTAAATTACAGAATTTAAAACATCTTCAATATAAAAGAGCCCTACAAATATCAGAGCTCTTTTACGCCTTAATCCTAGTTCTTTAAACTGTGAATAGGTGCAGGAATTCTGCCGCCTCTGTTAATAAATTCTTCGCTTGAATATTTATGAACAGGCATAACCGGTGCCGCACCCAAAAGACCGCCAAACTCAACACTGTCACCAACGGTTTTTCCTGCCGCCGGAATTATACGAACTGCCGTAGTCTTTTGATTTATCATACCTATTGCCATCTCATCTGCAATTATTGCAGATATGGTAGACGCAGGTGTGTCTCCGGGCACCGCAATCATATCAAGACCGACAGAGCATACGCAGGTCATTGCCTCAAGCTTGTCAAGGCAAAGCGCACCACACTCTGCCGCCGCAATCATACCTGCATCCTCGCTTACAGGGATAAACGCACCCGAGAGTCCGCCAACATATCCCGATGCCATAACTCCGCCCTTTTTAACCGCATCGTTAAGCAGGGCAAGCGCCGCGGTTGTTCCGTGGGTTCCGCATTTTTCAAGACCCATTTCTTCTAATATATAGGCAACACTGTCACCAACCTCAGGAGTTGGTGCCAAAGATAAGTCAACTATACCAAAGGGAACATTAAGGGCCTTTGATGCTTCCTGAGCGACAAGCTGACCCATTCTTGTAATCTTAAACGCCGTCCTCTTTATAGTCTCGGCAACCACACCAAAGTCCTGACCTTTAATCTGCTCAAGGGCGTACTTAACAACACCGGGACCGCTGATTCCGACATTGATGACACAATCACCCTCGCCTACGCCGTGGAAGGCTCCTGCCATAAAGGGGTTATCCTCAACAGGGTTTGCAAAGACAACAAGCTTTGCACAACCCATAGAGTTGTTGTCGGCTGACATCTGCGCAGTCTTAACGATTGTCTCGCCCATAAGTTTTACTGCGTCCATATTAATACCCGCCTTGGTTGTGGCAACACCAACGGACGAGCATACCCTCTCTGTCGAGCAAAGAGCCTCAGGGATTGACTTTATAAGTTTTATATCTCCATCAGAAAAGCCCTTGTATACCAAGGCAGAATATCCGCCAATAAAGTTTACACCTGTTTCTCTCGCGGCACGGTCAAGGGTCTTTGCAAACATTACATAATCATCGGTTTTGCTTGCCGCCGCAACAAGGCTGATAGGCGTAACGGATATACGCTTGTTTATAATAGGTATGCCATAGCGACGGCTGATTTCTTCACCTGTCTTTACAAGGTCTTTTGCATATTTTGTAATCTTATCATAGATTTTGCCGCAGGCACGCTCTGCACTCTCGTCCGCACAATCAAGAAGAGAAATTCCCATAGTGATTGTTCTGATGTCGAGATGCTCGTCCCTAATCATTTTTATAGTTTCGACAATCTCATTTGTACTTATGTTTATCATATGTCAAATCCTCCATGGGCTATTTTAAATTCTGTGCATAGAGTTAAATATATCTTCGTGCTGAATACGCATTTCAAGGGAAAGCTCTTTAGAAAGCTCGTCAAGCTTTTCTGCAACATCCGAAAATCCGATTGTGCAGTTTTCGATATCCACAAGCATAACCATTGTAAATATGTTCTGAATAATAGTCTGTGTAATATCAAGAATGTTAATCTCATACTCTGCAAGCAAAGCACTTGTCTTTGCAATAATTCCTGTTCTGTCCTGTCCCATTACTGTTACAACTGCTCTCATATTCTTTATCTCCTGTTTTTTATCGGCAAAGCGCCGTTGTTTTCTTTTGGAAGCTACAAACATCTGCTTCCTTATTATATTATTATACCGCTCTTGTTTATTTTCTGTCAAGAATATTTTAGATAAAAACACCGCAGTTATCAAGGATTTTTCGGTTATAATTACATAGCTTTATAAATCACGGGGAAAATTTTTTATTTTTTTTGGAACTTATTTTTATTCTCTGCGTCTAAACAAATGTAAAACATAAAAAACATGAAAGGAAATTACACAAAATGAACAAGATTTTTAAGAAATTTACAGCAATCGCAGCAATCGCTGCAATCATTTCTACAGGAGCAGCTTTTGCGACAGAGACAGAAGAAACCACAGCGATCAACTATGAGCCTATGACATCAACCTACGAGGTTATAAACGATGTAACAATGCTTCCGCTCCGCTCTGTTGCAGAGCACTTTGGTTACACAGTTGAATGGCACGGCGAGAGCCAGTCAGTTTCTTTGACAAAGGGCGCACACTACATCACATTTGCAATTGACCAGGATGCTTACTCTTTCTCAAGAATGGCACCTCAGAGTCTTGGCACTGCACCGATTTTATTCGGCGGCACAACAACTTATGTTCCACAGAACTTTTTCTGCGAGCTTATCGGTCTCAACTGTGAGCTTACAGAGGACGGCATCAAAATCAGCATCCCAAACATTGTTACAGTTAAAGAGGTTGCCGAGGACGGCTCTCTCTTGGTAGAAGACGTGGTTTATGGCGAGGTTTTGGTTCACATCAGCGAAGAAACAAAGGTAATCGCCCTTGGCGAAGAAGTTACCGCAATACTCTTCACTCCCGGACAGGCTCTTGAGGTTGAGTATTCCGGCCAGATGACAATGAGTATTCCTCCGCAGACAACTGCCGTTTCTATTGAGGTTTTAAACCTTCCCGTTGACCACGAAGAAGTGCCCGAGCTTGCACCTGTTCTTACAACCATCACAACAGTTAACGAGGACGGCTCAATCACAATTGGCGAGGGCATGGACGAAGTTATCGTTTTCGTAACCGAAGATACTGTTATCACCAAAGGCGGCGAGGTTGTAACCGCCGACGCTCTCACAGAGGGTCTTGAGATTTCAGTTCTCTATGCAGATTTTATGACAATGAGCATCCCTCCGCAGACAGCTGCAGTTTCTATCGAAATTAAATAAGTTTTAAAGTAAAAAAGGTCTGCCGTGGCAGACCTTTTTATTTTACATAGCCCTCCTTGTGCAAAGGAGGGGGGCGCTTTAGCGGTGGGAGGATTATTTTTAAAGCACAATCGAATCAATTTCGTCAAGTTCTTCTTTTGTAAAGTTGAGGTTTTCGGCCATCTTTAGATTTTCGATTATCTGCTCAGGCTTTGAGGCACCGATTAACACGCTTGTAATTCCGTCGCGGCTATACACCCACGAGAGCGCCATCTGTGCAAGACTCTGCCCTCTCCTTTTTGCAATTTGATTGAGTTTTTCTATCTTATCAAGCATTTCGGCAGAGAGGGACTTTTCATTCAAAAATCTGCCGTCTGTCATAACTCTGCTGTCTTTTGGGATTCCATCAAGATAGCGGTCACTCAAAAGTCCTTGTGCAAGAGGGCTGAAGATAATCATACCCTTTTTCTTATCAATAGCACTTTTTAATATCCCGTTCTTCTCTACGCCTCTGTCAAGGATAGAATATCTGTTCTGATTGATAACAAACGGGCAATGTAGTTCGTCAAGAATTGTTGCGGCTTTTTCCATTGTCTCGCCGTTGTAGTTAGAAAGACCAATATATAAAGCTTTTCCGCTCTTTACTATATCATTGAGCGCCCACATTGTCTCATACAGGGGCGTGTCGGGGTCCATTCTGTGGTGATAAAATATATCAACATAGTCAAGGTCCATTCGCTTAAGGCTCTGGTCAAGGCTTGATATAAGATACTTTCTGCTTCCAAAATCACCATAAGGGCCATCCCACATGGTATAGCCCGCCTTTGTACTGATTATCATTTCGTCACGATAGTTTTTGAAGTGGTCATTCAGTATTTTGCCAAAGTTTTTCTCTGCACTGCCCGATTTTGGACCATAGTTGTTGGCAAGGTCAAAATGGGTGATGCCATTATCAAAGGCGACAAAACACATTTTGCACATATTTTTATAGTCGGCATTGTCGCCAAAATTGTGCCACAGACCAAGGGAAACCGACGGAAGCTTAAGTCCGCTCTCGCCGCATTTTCTATACTCTATACTATCGTATCTTTTTAAATCAGGGGTATATGTCATACCACCACACCCTTTCTCAAAATTTCTTCTCTGCTATTATTCTCATTTATATTTTAATTGTATCACAGAAACTTTATTGATGCAACAGACAAGCGGCAATTAAGTTGCACTTTTGCCACAAGTGTGTTATTATTAAACAAAAGGCAATATTTGCCGGGGAGGGAAAATAAAAGAAAGGATGTATCCATTATGAAATTCAAAGATTTTTTAAAAAATTTCTACATAAGTGTCAAAGAAGGCATTTCAAGATTTTCAATAGCCTTTATATGTACAATACTGGCTTTTCTTACAGTCTCCTATGAAATCATTTTTGAATCAAGCTCAGACGAGATAATCATTCCTCTTTGTATGACCTTTGCACTTGTGGCAGTAGTGTCTGTGTTTCTTAAATCCATACAGGAATACATATCAGATATTCTTGCCGGCACCATACAATACGCCGTATGCGCAATAGTCGGCGTGACAGGGTTTCTCCTTATAAAAGCAAATTATGAATCCCTGTATATGGTTATGGCATATACAGGCATTATGATTGCCCTCATTTGCTTTATCTTCTTTATCCTTATGCGGGGAGATAACCGCGACCTTATATTTCCAAAACTTGTGTCATCTGCCGTGTTTACAACAGCAGTATGCGGTGTGCTGTCATGTGGACTTTCAACCTGTATCGCAGCTTTTCAGTCGCTTATATTCACATGGGATAATATTCATAAATTATACCTTATCGTAAATCTGTTTATATGGGCAGTTGTTTTTATAAATGTCTTTCTGTCATTTATACCAAAAAAAGATGTTCCCATACCTCAGTCAAAAATATTTCGTGCCTTTGTATTGTTTGCAGGCCTGCCATTATACATATTGCTTATAGCAATTTTGCTTTTATACCTTGCAAAAATTGTTATCACCTGGAATATGCCCGTAGGCGAAATAAACTGGTTTGCATCCTTTGCATCACTTTTCTTTATATTCTTTCTCCTCAGCGTTATGCAGTATACAGAGAAAATTGCAAAGCTATTTACAAAATTTGGCGGATACTTTCTTGCGCCCGTGCTTGTTATGCAGGCAATTGCGGTTTTTGAAAGAATAAACGCCTACGGTCTTACCACACCGAGAACCGTTTCTCTGGTGTTGATAGTTATAAGCATTCTGTTTATTGCAGGTTCGGTTATTATACCAAAGCATTTAAACAAAATCGCTCTTATATCGGGCTTGATAGTTCTGGCGGTTACCGTCACACCCCTTAACGTAATTGATATGCCAATTAAAAGCCAGACAAATATACTCAAAACTGTTCTTGCCGAGAACGATATGCTCAAAGACGACGAGGTTGTGCCAAACGCCAATGTCAGCGAGGAAGACGCAGTAAGAATTTCAAGCTCTTATATATATCTTAAATATGATGCCAAAAATGTGCCTGATTTTATACCTGATTCCGAAAAATCCATGAAGGAAATCTTCGGCTTTGAGGACCCCACAAATTATTACCGCGAAAAAAATAACCGTATATACTGTAGTTTCAGCACAAAAAATTCTGTTGATATAACAGGGTATAATAGAATGGTCGAAGTAGTAGACCACTATAACATTGTCAACATTGAGCACAATGGCCAATCATACGATATAGACCTGAAAGAAGTTGCAAGGGCTCTTTACACTCAATACGGCGAGGACAAAGATGAACTTGACCTCTATGTAGTAAACGATAACGTAGCACTGTATTTTTCAAATTATCATTTCTGGATAGAAAGCGACGAAATATCAAATTGCTACTTTAACGGATATGTATTATTAAAAGATTAAAAAACAGTTCGCCCCGGGCGGCGTGCTGCTCAGGACATTAAAACAAAAACGCCGTGTTTTCCAACACAGGAGAACACGGCGTTTTTTTAAGGCTTCTCTGCCTGTCATCCTGAGCAAAGCGAAGGATCTTTTTCTAAGATGTTTCGACTTCGCCTGCGGCCACGCTCAACATGACAAATACTTCCTATTGCAATAAGATTGCAATAAATCATGCCTTTCTGCTTGTAGAAAGGCTTAATTTATATCCTAAGCAACACGACCCTTAAGGATTTCTTTTTTTAAATTCTTCGTATTCTTCTGCGCAGCAGACCTTGTTTATCATCTCAAGGAGGGCATTGGCAGAAATTCTCGGCGGCAGAGACAGAGCCTTTGCAAGCTCCGCCCTCTTTATTGCACTGTCAGGTCTGCCCGAAAATCCGTCGGCATAAAACTGCGCCTTTGTCACCATCGTTACAGGCTCTGCTTCTGTTACCCGGGCAGCTTGTCTTAAAATATTTTCAAGGGTTTCTTCGTCAATCCCCTCAACGCCGAGAATCCCCTCTGCACCGGGCTTATCCTTTCGCTTTTCTTTGCCCTTGACAGACGGAATATAGGCGTGTTTAATATCCCCCTCGCCGATGCACTGCTTTATATAATTGCGAATACGAAAACCCGCTCTGTCAGAATCTGTCAGGATAAGTATCCCTCTGTCTTTTGCCATTTTGCGAATACTCTCTATAATCCTTTTTGACCGATAAAGTTCAAATCCGTGGGTACAGATAATCGGGGCATCTGTAATCTTTTTAAGACGTTCTTTGTCGTACTTTCCCTCTACGACGATTACCTCTTTTATATGTATCATAAAACTCCAACCTTTGTATTGTTTTTCATTATTTTACCACAAACGGCATAAAATTTAAATACCTTTATGCAAATATTTTTATTTCATCAGAAAAAGGTGTGATATTGTGGGCAAAAAAATCTTTATAAAAAATGTTTTTATTTTGTGCCTGTCGGGAATCTTTGCAAAATCCTTTGATTTTGCTTTTCGGGCATATTACTCCCGAGCCCTCGGCAGCGAGGGGATGGGGCTTTTGTCCCTTGGTTTTTCCATGCACTCTGTAATGCTGACCTTTGCAACCGCAGGGCTTGGTGTTGCCGTCTCTAAGGTTACATCCGAGTATATGGAAAAAGGTAACCAAAAAGCTGTGCTGGGGTGTATGAACTGCTCTTTGTTTTGCGTATCCTCCTTCAGTCTTATTATAATGTTGATTACATTTCTTGCGGCCCCTTACATAGCATCAGAGGTTTTGGGTGACCAAAGAGTGTCAGTCAGTCTTTGCGCACTTTCACCAAGCATTCTTTTTATGGGTATTTCTTATTGCCTGAAAGGATTTTTCTATGCATCAAGGAAAACCATTCCCCCTGCATCCTCAGAGATACTTGAGCAGATAGTAAAGTTTATCTCCATAAAAACCATTTTAACCTTTGCCGCTCCTTATGGCATAAAATACGCCTGCGTCGCCGTATTCCTCGGCATCTCTGTGGGCGAGTTTTCCTCATGTCTGTATCTTTTTTGCTTTTATCTAAAGGACAGACGGCGTATTCAATCTGCCGACTCTTGCGAAAGCCCGGACACTATCGGCAACCGTCAGCTTATCTGCAAGCTGCTTGGGGTATCTGTACCATCTATGATAACTTCCCTTTGCTGCAGCGGTCTGCGTATGAAAGAAGAGGTCTTGATAGTCTCTTCTCTTGAGCGTGGAAATATGTCCCACGCGGACGCTATAAGCACACTCGGAATTCTCCACGGAATGGTAATGCCTCTCCTTGTTATGCCTCTTACCCTTATGGGCTCGGTTATGTCTCTGCTCATTCCCGAAATTTCAAGGGCAGGGATCAGCAACCGCCGAAATCTTTGCCGCACCGCCACTAAAATTTACAAAACACTTTTGCCTGTGGGAATTTTTGTTTCCATCGTTTTTATGCTCTTTGGCAAGGAGCTTAGTCAGCTTTTTTATGGCACAGACAGTGCGGCAAGCCTTGTAACTGCGTTGTCGCCCCTGTTTCCCGTGATGGTTATTGATTCTGTTTCCTGCGCTATTTTAAACGGACTTGGCAAACAACCGAGAATGCTGATTTTCTCACTTCTGGACTTCTGCCTGCGATTTGCTTTGATATACTATACACTTCCGCTTGGCAAATCAACCGCCTTTGGCATAATGATAGCTGCAAGCAACATTTTTACTTGTTTCTTAAGCTTTATAAGCGTGGTAAGACTTACCTCCGCAAGTTCCGGTTTCTTTTCTGCTAAATTGACAAAAATAAGAAAGTATGATATTTTAAATAGGTAAAATCAAAAGTGACAGGAGGTGTTTGTATGAACGAAGAAATGCTGATTAAAATGGCTCAAAATGGCGACGGGGATGCGTTTAACCAACTTATGGATGAATATTTCAAAAAGATTTATAACATCGCCTTTCGTATGGCAAACAACGCCGATGATGCAGCCGATATGACCCAGGAAATTATGATTAAACTTTTTAAAAACATTTCTTCCTTCAGTGGCAACTCCAAATTCTCTACATGGGTTTATCGGGTTGCAACAAACACTTGCCTTGATGAACTAAAAAAGCTCAAGCGTCACAGAAACTATTCGATTGATAAGGATATAGAGACCGACGACGGAGAATATTCCTACGAGGTAGAGGATACCTCTCCCTCGCCTGAGACTCTCTCTGAACAAAAAGAACTTAAATCAATTGTGGCATCGGCA
>JAZNCD010000013.1:0-27734 GCA_045587365.1 Clostridia bacterium | reverse complement strand
TTTCAGACTGTCGAAGAACCCGACTTTGCATTAAGCAAAAATCGGGTTCTTCTTGGTATTTATCAAATTTACAATAAAAACAAGCAATTTGGAAGGTGTATTATTGCCCTTCCATTTCCATTTTGCAAGCTTTTTTAAATTCATAGTCGCAAACTTAAGCCTTACCCAGTTCGTTACCTGTGCAAGACCTGTATATGGAGTGTATCTCATTGCGTGCTTTTCTTTCGCATCTGCAAATACTCTCTCAATTTTCTCTTTTCGCAGTTTATATAAATCTGCATATTTAGGTGTCTGCCGAATATCCTCTGCAAGCTCTACGTAATCCCACCAAATATGTTTAGTTACTGTCTTTATACAATCCTTTGACTCTGTGCATAAATGTCTTGTGGGACAATTTTTACATATTTCAGGATTACTCTTGTATTCTCTGTAACCATCACGGTTTGTTGTTTTGTAATCTAATATTTGATATTCAGGACAGAGAATACAATCATAATATTCGTCATATACATACTTCCACCATTCGTGACCGCCTTTCTTTGTCATCGGTCTTTTGTATGCTGTGGATAATACTCTGCCGTCATCAAATATCTTTTTACAAATATGCGGTGTTTTGTATGCACTGTCTGCTACTATTGTTTCTATTTCCGGAAAGTTTTCTACAAGTTTATCATATACATCATCAAACGCTACACTATCGTGAACATTGCCGGGAGTTACTACTGTTTCAAGAACAAATCCGTTTTTATCACAAGCGGTGTGAGCCTCATATGCAAATTGCCTTTGATGTTCACCCTTTACAAAAAGTCCGCTTTCAGGATCAGTTGTGCTTTGGGTGATTTTCTTTGTTTTCTCCGCTTTCTTGCGATTTTTCAGTTTTTTCTTTGATGTGTTATCTTTTTTCTTGACGTTTGACTTAGGAGTATCATCGTTATCAAATGGTTTCTTTCCATGTTCTTTCCTGTCGTTGTTGATTTCTTCCAAAAGTTCGTCTGCGTATCTTTTAGCTGCAACAGGAACTTCTATTTCAATTTTCTTTTTAGTATTGGCATTTGCTTTTATGTGAGTTCCGTCTATGAATACTGCTTCCGGTTTTAAATATCCGGCTTCTGCTGCTTCACTTAATATCCAAGCAAATATTTTATCTATTGTATCTGCATTAAAACGGTGACGGAAATTGTAGCTGATAGTGGAAAAATGAGGTGTTTCATCTGTTAGTCCATAACCTAAAAACCAACGATATGCAATGTTCAAAGACACCTCATCAGCAGTTCTGCGCAATGAGGACAAGCCGTAAAGATGTTGTATTAAAACCATTTAAAAAGGACAACGGGATCTATGCTTGGTCTTCCGTTATCATCACAATACAGTTCTTCCACAAACTCATATATTTTTGAGAAATCTACTGCACTACTTATCTGTCTTAACAAATGCTCTTGTGGCACTAAGTCCTCTATGCTTACCATTGCTATTTGGTATCTGTTTTCATATCCTTTTTTCATCATCTTGCATCACCTAAGATTATTATACCATAAAACGCAGAAAAAGCCCAGACTTTTCTGGACTTTTTCGGTACTTTTTCGACAGTCTGAAATCGCACCCCAGGGTGCGATTTTTTGTTATTTTTTGATTTTTATAGTCATGGGAGGAACGTCAAAATATCTTTTAAACAACCTTGAAAAATAGTTGTAGTTATTGTAGCCTAAATACTCGGCGGTGTTTTTAAGAGACATTCCGCGATTTGCTATAAGGTCCTTTGCCAGACGGATTTTTCTTTCGTTTATGTAGTCTGTAAGCGGACGACCCATATTTTTTTTGAACAGTGCAGAGGTATATTCTCTTGACAAATTTATCTCTTCACATACTGAGCGAAGCGATATGGGGCTTGTGATGTTTTCGTCAATATATCTCACGATTTTTGAGATATGCTCATTATTTGCCAAATGGCCGGCGGTGTCAGACAATTCAAGAAGTATATAGTTTAAAATGTTTGCAAGCTTTTCTTTTGAATGATAATACTGCATCATATGACTTTGCGGAAAAACAGAAACAATTTTCTTCATATCACGGGTTATACAGTTCTTCATATAACTGTCAAATGGGAACACACATTCGGATGAAGCCGTGAAGTTAAAGCTTACATAGCTTACGGCCCCTTTGCTCTCGTACCTTGAACGGATGGTTCCGGGCTTTAGAAAAACAGCGTCATTTTTGTTTAAAACATAGGTTTTTCCGTCCGCGACATAGGTCATACTGCCGCCTGTGACAAAGGTAAAGTCGTAGTAGTTTATCCTTGTTTCTCTCATTGCCGAGCACTTATCAAGAGAAACGTTGCAATAGTGAGATACATCTTCTACAATATAAATTATCATTATATAGCCTCCGAAAATATTAAAATTGTGCAAAAAATCAGGAGTATAAATAAAATTGTTCATTGTCTTTTATCCCGCGTAGATATATAATAATTATAAGGTTTGATGACACTGTTGTCAACATTAATTTTGTGCAAATGGAGTGATTATATGAAGACACTGTTTTTCGGGGATGTATGCCCCACCGTGGCAACAAACCATCTTTTTGAAAAAGAGGATATCCCCACATTGTTTACGGATGTTTTGCCGGAATTTGAGGGTAATGATATTAATTTTGTAAACATTGAGGTTGCCCTGACGGAGAGAGATAAAAGTATAAAAAAAATTGGGCCTGCCCTTAAGGCTACGCCGAAAACTGCTAAGGTTCTGGCAGATGTGGGTGTAAACTGTTGCTCGCTCTCTAACAACCATATTTTTGATTTTGGCAAAAAGGGTGCCCTTGATACCATCGCTGCCCTTGAAGAAGTCGGTATAGCTCATACAGGCTTTGGAATAAGTTATGAGGATTCAAGAAAAAACCTTATTATAGAGAAAGACGGCGAAAAGGTATGTATAATCGCAGTGTGCGAGCACGAATATTCATATTCTTTACTTGACAGAATGGGCGCAAGAGGTTATGATGAATATGACACAATCGAAGACATAAGGTGCGCAAAAGAAGAAAACGACCGCGTTATCGTGATTTATCACGGCGGCAAGGAGCAGTGCAGATACCCGTCACCAAGGCTTTTAAAGTTGTGTCGTGCCATGGCAAGAAACGGTGCCGATATGGTGCTTTGTCAGCATAGTCATTGTATAGGTTGTTATGAGGAGTATATGGGATGTCACATTCTTTATGGACAAGGCAACTTCCACTTTGTAAAAAGCGGTATAGTGCCTGAGAACTGGAATGATTTCCTTGGGGTTAAGTACGATACCAAAACCAAAGAAATAGAGTTTATACCCCTGTGCAATACAAAGAATGGTGTCACCCTTGCAAAGGGCGGGGAGGCAGAAGATATAAAGAGGGGCTTTGCCGAGAGAAACCAAAGCTTGAAAGACGGAAGCTGGATAGATGGCTGGCACGCCTTTTGTGAAAGTAAGAAAGAGTGGTATGAATCGGTTATAAAAAACGCATGCAAGGAAGATGCAACCGAGGAAGAGAGACAGGGGTTTGGACACTACCTTGATTGCGAGGCGCATACCGATGTGTGGAGGGAACTTTTCCCCACATGGAACAAAACAAACGAAAGATAGGAGAGGTATAAAATGGGTATATACAAAGGCAGAGATTACATAAACAGTATTGTAAAAAATATAAGTCCGTCACTTGCATATGACGGAGTAGAGGATTTTTATGCGTGGCAGAAAAAAGCTCGCCAAAAACTAGAAGAGCTTCTCTGTCTGCCTCTTGAAATGGGCGAGATGAAGCCTGTTATAAAAGCAGAAACAGAGACAGATGAATACAAACGCATTGATTTTGAATTTGAGAGTGAGCCCGGGTATCTTGTAAGATGTGCAATACTTGTTCCAAATAAGGTAAAAGCTCCTGCTCCTGCGGCTATATGCCTTCAGGGACATTCAACGGGCATGCACATCTCTCTGGGCGATGTAAAATTTGAGAAAGATGCGACACTCATTGCCGGAGGCAGAGATTTTGCGGTGCGTGCGGTCAAGGAGGGCTTTTGTGCAGTAACTATGGAGCATCGCTATATGGGTACAAGCGGTCAGACCGAGAATGGCACACCGTCATGCCTCGATAGCCGTGAGAACTCTGCAATGCCCGCATTGCTTCTTGGCAGATGCGCCATAGGTGAGCGTGTATGGGATGTTATGCGTCTTATTGATGTTATCGGTGAGCATTTTTCAGATGTGGCAGATATATCAAATCTTATTTGTATGGGTACATCAGGGGGAGGCACAGTGACTTTTTATGCATCCTGTCTTGATGAGAGAATAAGACTCTCTATGCCATCTTGTGCGCTTTGTACCTTTGAGGCATCTATTATGGCGATGCAACATTGTTCATGTAACTACATCCCGGGCATACGCAAGTATTTTAATATGGGAGATATGTCAGGGCTGATTGCACCCAGAAAACTCGTGGCTGTATCAGGAAGGAACGATCCCATATTCCCCATACACGGAGCGGAGAGCAGCTTTGAGATAACCAAAAAGCTCTACGCGGCGGCAGGGGCAGAGGATGCGTGTCGTCATGTAAAGGGAGATGGTGGACATCAGTTTTACCCCGATGATGCATGGCCTGTTGTGCATGAATTGTTAAAATAATAAAAAGCTTGCAAAAGTGAAGAGATATATTGATGGCAGACACAAAAAGTGTCTGCCATCTTTTTTTGTGTCTGCAAATTATTGGCTACCCTGTGTACGCTCTTTTTTTGTATGGCACGCTATGGCATTTTGGGGTGTGGTATAGTGTGTATACAGACGGAGATTAACATTTACAAAAGGAGGAGCATAAAATGAATGAGCAGGAAATATTCGAAAGAATTGCTTCTGTTGAGCAATCAACAAAATCCGCTCATCATCGCATTGATGAGATGGCGGAAAACAACAAAAGTATATCTGAAATTCTGGTGGAAATGAGATATATGAGACGGGATTTAAACAAACTGATAGAGCGGGTCAGCAAGGTGGAGGGCAGACCTGTGCGCAGATACGATGTCCTGGTAAACGGACTTATAACGGCGACAATAGCGGCTCTTGTAAGTCTTATAACAGGGTGTATTTAAAGGAGGAAAAATGGAAATATCCAAAGGAACAATTATCAGAACAACAATTCTTGCAATTGCTCTTGTTAACCAGCTTTTGTCGGCAATGGGGAAAAATGTAATTAACATAGCTGATGAGGATATAAGTGCGGTGATTTCTGCCGCTTTTACTATTGTCAGTGCAATTGTTGCGTGGTGGAAGAACAATAGCTTTACAAGGGCGGCAATTATTGCGGACGAGGTTATGAAGATTGAGAAGAATAGAGGTGAATCAGAATGCGAATAGGTATAAACTGCGGACATACCCTGAGTGGAACAATTGGCAGCGGTGCGGCAGGAGTTTTGGATGAGAGCACCGAAACAAGGGCGGTAGGGTATGCTCTTATGGATATCCTCAAAGGGTATGGATATGAAGTGATAGACTGCACCGATGACAGGGCAGAGACGGTCTCGGATAACCTGAGAGAAATCTGCAGACTGGCAAATGCTCAACCCCTTGATATGTTTGTATCAATTCATTTTAACTCGGGCGGAGGAGAAGGCTGCGAGGCATATACTTATGGTGGACGGGATGCGGCAAAAGCGGACGGAATTTTAAGACAGATAAGTTCACTTGGCTTCAAAAACCGCGGCATAAAAGATGGCTCGGGGCTCTATGTCATCAGAAATACAAAGGCTCCTGCCGTGCTCGTTGAGGTGTGCTTTGTGGATTCGCAAGCCGATGCAGAACTTTACAGGCGGCTTGGTGCCAAAAGAGTGGCTGATGCTATTTGCAGAGGAATAATTGAAAATAATAATGAGGAGGAGAATACGCCAATGATTTATAATTACATTGACAATAATATGCCCGAGTGGGCGAGACCTACCATACAAAAGCTTGTGGACAAGGGATTTCTCAAAGGTGACGAAAATGGACTTAATCTGACCGAGGAGATGCTTCGTCTGCTTGTGATAAACGACAGGGCAGGTCTTTATGACAGATAGTCTACGCCAAAAAACACCCTGTACCGGGTGTTTTTTGGTATTATATTATATTATTGCGAATATAAATAAAACAATAAGGAGATGAAAATATGGAAGAAGAAAGAAACCACAAGGTTATACTTGAAAACAGAGAGAAACTGATGGTCAGTGCGGTAGAGGATATCGAGAGCTTTGATGACGAGAGGGTTGTTATAGTTACCGATATGGGAACGATGACGGTAATTGGCGGAAACTTTCGTATAAGCAAACTAAATGTTGATGATGGTCAGCTGGTGATAGACGGCGAGATTGATGAAATTCAGTACAGTGACACGGTTTCGTCTGACAAGAGCGGAGGCTTTTTCAGCAGATTGCTTAAGTAGTTACCAAGTTAAAGAGGCGGAGATGTATAGAGAATGAGGGTTACAATGGGGCCTGATCCGTGGTATTTTATATGGTCACTGGTATGCGGAATGGCATTGGGGCTTTTGTACGATGTGCTTCGCATAAAGCGGAAGCTGATTAAAACACCGGATATTGTTGTAAACATAGAGGATATCCTGTTTATAATTTTCTCAGGGAGCGTTGCAGCGGGACTTGCCTATGCAGTAAACAATGGATTTTTTCGCATATACAGTATGATAAGTATGGTGCTTGGGTTTGTGCTTTACAGATTGACAGTAGGTAGAAGAGTTGTAAATCTGTTTGTGCATTTGTATAATGGTTTGTGCTGCGTAATTTCAAAAATGGTAAATGTTTTACTTATGCCTGTTCGCTATGTCATAAAGCTTACGGGTGGTGCAGTGTTTATAACTATAAGAGGGTTCAGGAGCAAAATAAATGTGATAAAATCCCATAAAAAAAGAGAAAAAAAGAAAATAAATAATTAGAGGAATTTAGGGTTACGGTCATTGACAAAAAATATGTATTGGTATATAATATTTTGTATTGATGCAAAAAACTTGTATGACGAAGGGAATGTCAAGTCAATGGCTGATAGTGCAGGAAGTCGCAGAGTGGCTACGGCAAAGAAAGTGAAAAGCAAAGGCAAGATTAATTTCCGGAAAATGATGGTCGTTATAGTCGCTGCGGTTGTAGCGGTTTATTTTGTTTATATTTTGATATCACAACAGATATCAATCAGTCAAAAAAACCGTGAGATAGAGAACCTGAGAGAGCAGGTTGTATCCGCAAGTGAGGAGTCGGAGCGGCTCAGTCAGGAAGTTGAAAATTTAAATGACCCTGAGTATTTAGAGAGAGTTGCAAGAGAAAAGCTTGGACTTGTGCGACCTAACGAGCGTGTGTTCGTTGACTCTAACAAGAGCGAGGACAACAGCAGATAGTTAAATATGGGTATAATATAATTTTACATAAGAGGAGAAGACCTCCGGGAAGGAATATGCAAAAATATGCAGTTTGAAGTTGGAACAATATTAGAGGGAAAGGTTTGTGGTATTGCGGCGTTTGGTGCCTTTGTCGAGCTTAGCGGCGGCAAGTCGGGTCTTGTACATATTTCAGAGGTGTCAACAGAATATGTCAATGATATTAAAGAGCATCTTAAAGAAGGACAAACTGTAAAGGTAAAGGTTATCAGCACAGATAACGGTAAAATCAGTCTGTCGATTAAACAGGTGCAAGAGCCAAACGGTGCGGACAAACCGGAGCACAAGAAGGCTAAGAAAAAGTCTGCAGACAAGCGTCCGTCAAAGCCGGATTTCAGTAAGCCCCCCGAGGAGGTTGTATTCGGCGGCAGAAATGCGGATATGAGCTTTGACGATATGCTTTTAAAGTTTAAGCAGGACAGTGACGAAAAGTTCCAGGATTTAAAACGTAGCAACGATAACAAAAGGAGCGGTGGCTACAAACGTTCATACTAAGAAACTAAAGCGATATCTTCAGTGCGGCAAATTTGCCGCACTGAAATAATGTACATAGATAAATATTAGGAGGTTTTATAATATGTCAGGACATTCCAAATGGGCTACAATAAAAAGAAAAAAGGGCGCAATTGACGCCAAAAGAGGAAAGATATTTACAAAAATCGGCAGAGAGCTTATGGTTGCAGTTAAAGAGGGCGGACCTGACCCTGACAGCAACTCAAAGCTTAGAGACGTTATTGCAAAAGCTAAGGCAAACAATATGCCAAACGATAATATTCAAAGAAGCATTAAAAAAGCATCGGGTGAGGGCAGTACAAGCGAATATTTCGAAATGGTATACGAGGGCTACGGCCCTGCAGGTATTGCAGTAATGGTTGAAACTCTGACCGACAACAAAAACAGAACTGCCGGGGATTTGCGCCACTATTTTGATAAAAACGGTGGTAACCTGGGTCAGAACGGTTGCGTTGGTTTTATGTTTGACCGCAAGGGTATGATTGTTGTGGAAAAGGCAGACGGCATTGACGAAGACACCCTTATGATGGATGCTCTGGAGGCAGGTGCAGAGGACTTTAATGTCGAGGACGAATGCTTCGAGATTATGACCACACCGGAGGATTTCAGCTCTGTTCGTGATGCGTTGGATGCAAAGGGATATGAATTTGCACAGGCAGAAATTAACTACATTCCGCAGACAACCACAGTGCTTGAGAATGATGAGGACATCAAGAAAATGGAAAAACTTATTGATATGCTTGAGGAAAACGACGACGTTCAAAACGTCTACCACACCTGGGAAATGCCTGAGGAAGAAGAGTAAAGTCAGATATATCAAGGGCTTCAGAGATTTTGAATTTTTAAAAATTCTCTTGAATGATGGTATATGTGCCACTTCTACGGCGTACATACCACCAAAAGTTAAAATTTAAAAGGTTTGTATATCAACCTTCTTTGATGTATGTCATCGTATGCATCAAAGGAGGTTTTTTTGTTGAAGTTAACCAATGTGCTAAAGGAATTTATATTTGATTGTGAGGTGAAAAATTATAGCCCTAGTGTGAATGATGAATGTGATGAGAAAACATGTATATGTAATGTTGGTGGAAAACAAAAATATTTTAGGATAGATTAATCTAAGGGAAGAGCCTTGCTTAGGCGTAGTCGGAACCAAAGGCTCCGACCGCCTCAACTTTTATTTAATTAGTTTAATAGATTAGAAATCAGGTGTTTAGGGCATTTGATTTCTTTTTTATTGGTTTTGCGAAACAGAAAAGGCATCCTCTCAGCAAAGAGAAGATGCCATTATATTAATTCGCTATGTTATTAATCAAATGAAGTGATATGTTCTCTGAAAATATCCTTAAGCATAAAGATGTCACCGCTTACGGATTTGATGGTTGCAATCATAAACAAGTCCTCGTCTATCTTTGTGAAATCAATCTTTTTTCCATTATGTTTCAAGAGCATAGCGAGGAATAATCTTTGTATTCTTCCGTTACCTTCTCTAAATGGATGGAGGTAGTTTAACTCACAGTATAGCTCAACAAACTTATCTATAAATTCATCGCCGTCCAAAGCTTTAAGGAAATTTGATTTATGCAAATTATTGAAAATACGCAAACCATTTTCCTCAATTTTCTCAGCAGGACAAAAGTTTGTGCCTTTTTTACTGATGTTTACTTTTCGTATTTCTCCTGCCCATTCATAGATATCCGAGAAAACATATCTGTGCAAAGATTTATAAAATTCAAAGCCAACATTTTCAAATGGAATTTCAATTGATGCCTTTGTAATTAAACCCATTGTTATATTTTGTTCTATTTCATTTAGTTGTTCTTCGTCACGAATATCAAATTTGTTAATTAAAACAGTGGTGTTTTCATAACAATCATCCAAAATAGAATCCAACAAATATGGCATTATACCCCACACCTTTTCAATAACATTTGTATATAGGCTTCCTTATCGATTTTACCTGTTACAAAGTCCATGCACTGAGATTGCTGTTCATCTGTAATTCGAAAGCCTTCCATTTCCACCGAGGCTCTAGCGTTATCTAAAGCCTCTTGATATCTAAGCATTTCTTGTTCGCTCATAAAATCACTTCCTTATAATTATTTTACCACACTGCACACAAATAATCAATAAAAAATATTTAGAATATTAAGCATCCCAATGGGCGGATTTTTGTTGTAATAAATTTGCAAAAATTACAAGATTAATCGTAGACAAAATAAAATCCTTATGTTATACTATATTATGTATAAGTGGGATTATAATTTTTGCGGAGGTGAAACACAAATGCCAACCTTTTTGCATACGGCGGATATACATCTTGACTCGCCATTTTCCGCGCATTTTGATACAAAGGGTGCGGCTCTTCGCAGAAGCGAGATTCTTCGGTGTGTCTCGGATATGATAGATAAAGCAAAAGAGGTTGACCTTTTGCTGATTGCAGGGGATTTATTTGACGGTACGGCAGTTTCGCCTGATACAATTGCCTTTTTAAAGAGAAAATTTGCTGAAATCCCCGATACAAAAGTTTTTATAGTTGCAGGAAACCACGACCCATACACACAGAACTCTGTCTATGCCAAGGAAGATTTTGGTGACAATGTTCATGTTTTTGGCACAGAGGCTGAGTGTGTCGATTTGCCGGAGCTTAAAACAAGAGTCTATGGCGTAAGCTTTGATGGCACCTGCAAGGAAGAGAGGATGCCGGTCATTCCCATAGAAAAGATGGACTCAGTTACAGATATTATTCTTTTGCATGGTGATTTGGTTGCAAATGGCGGCAGAAGTGTGTACAATCCCATAGACAGAGATTTTATAAAAAACTGTGGTGCAGATTATCTTGCCCTTGGCCATATACACAAGCGCAGCGAGGCAGAGCGCATCGGTAATACATACTTTGCTTATCCGGGTCCGCCTGAGGGCCGCGGCTTTGACGAGTGCGGAGATATGGGATGCTATATTGGTGCGATTGAGAATGGCACAGTTGATGTCAGGTTTGAAAAAACATCCAAACGCAGAATGTTCAATATTGATGCAGATATAAGCAGTGTGACAGATATGCTTGGCGTGTCTGCACATGTAAGGTCAAAAATATATGAGGTTGGCACAAAGGATGATTTTTATAAAATTACCCTTACAGGCAGAGTGGAGCCGGGGCTTATAAACATTGATGTTATTAAAGAAGAACTTGCAAAAGAAGTATATTATACAGAGCTATACGACGAAACCTGCATAAACTATAACATAGATGAGCTTGAAAAGCAGAACACTCTGTGTGGTGAGTTTGTAAGACTGATGCAGAAAAAAATATCTGCAGCAGATTTAAGCGAAAAGGATATACTTGAAGAAGCTATGCATACGGGCATAGAGGCATTGCTTGGAGGTGACCTATGATGTTGCCTGCAAAGGAAGTAGTTATAAAGGAAATAAATATTATAAACTTTGGCAAGCTTGAAAACCTTGTGATAAAGCCCGTAGATGGCGTAAATGTCATATATGGCGAAAATGAGTCGGGAAAGTCCACCATACAGCTTTTTTTAAAGGCAATGTTTTTTGGTATGCCGACGAGAAAGAAAAGCGGAGAGACCATCAAGGAACGCGAGAGGGCAATTCCGTGGAGCGGCGGCAAGGCAGAGGGAATTCTTACACTGGGCGTAAATGGCAGAGAAATTGAAATAAGAAGAAGGTTTGGTAAAACCTCTGCAGGAGATAGGTTTGAAGTTTGCGATGCCATAAGCGGACAGACTCTTGATGAGTATACAGAGGATACCCTTGGCGAGAGTCTTTTGGGAATTTCTGAGGGATTGTTTGAAAAAACCCTGTGGATTTGTCAAAGTGGTGCGTTTATGGGCGGCAGGGATGATGACTTGTCAAAGCGACTGTTTAACCTTCAAACGGGCGGCGATGAAACTGTTTCTGTTTTGGCAGCACTTGCAAAGGTTGAGGCAGAGAGAAGGTCTTTAGAGGCAAAGGATAAAAGAAACCTCAAAGGCAAGCTTGACATTCTTAAAGAGCGTCTTGAAAAGTGCAAAACAGAGAGGTTTAATTTATCCACTCAGCTTGCACAGACAGAAAGTACAAAAAGACAGTTGCTTGAAGCAAAGGCAGAACTTGAAAAAACCGGGGCAACCATAAATGCTCTTGAAGAAGAATACAAAAAAAGTATTGAAAAAGAACGCAATTTTGCAATAAGAGGCCGGCTATCGCAGATAGATGAATGTGATAAAAAATTAAATTTAATATATAATAATAATAGTTATTTAAAAGGCAAGAATTTAACTGAGGCAATGGTTATTGAGGCGGTTGACCTTGAGAGACAAATTTCTGTTATGGAAAGCGAGTTTGCACTGATTGCCAAAGATGCAGGCGGAGAAGAAGTTCTTGTTGACGGTCAGCAAAGAGGCAGTATAGTTACAGGTGCAGGAGCGGGAATTACCCTGATTGGACTTGTCGGTGCCATAGCCTTTGGTGTGTCGGCGATGTTTGCCGCCATGACAATATTTCTGGCGCTCTTGCTATGTGGTATAGTGGCTTATGCTACGGGAATTAAAATCTCGGCAAACGCAAAGCAACTGATAAACAAAGCCCGCATGATGCAGGCTGATGCTGATGATACAAGGCGAAAGCTTGAGACAGAGATCAGGGCAAAGGGAGATGAACTCAGAGAGCTTTTATATCCCTTTGGTGTGTCTGATGCATCTGCCCTTTCGGCACTTTATACAAGTTGCACAGGTATGACTGAGAGTATAGAAAGCCTAAAATCGGCAAGACTTGCATTTCTAGGAGATGACACCTATGAAGAGCTTAGTAAAATGGCTCAGACGGATGCAGAGGAAGAGATAAGGTCTGTTACAGAGCTTGATGAGCTTTTAAAGAATCATCGAAAGTTACAGATGGAGCTTTTAGATAAGGTCAGGACGCTTGATGGCAAGATGGCATATGAAGTTAAGATTAAGACTCTTCCATCTGATATTGACACAGAGATTGCAGGCATAAACGCCGAAATATCAAAATGCCAAAGAAGGCTTTTAGTTCTGACAGAAACAGAGAAAGCCATAAAAGAGGCAGGCGAGAGCTGGAAAGCCGGTAATCTGCCTCAGCTTAGCGAAAAAGTTAACAAGTTTATTGGCATACTTACAAACAATAAATACACAGGCACAAGGGTGAATGACGATTACAGAGTCAGAATCAATGCAGGGAGCGACTTGTTCGACGCAGAATATTTAAGTTATGGAACTTATGAGCAGATGTATCTGGCACTCAGATTATCTATTGCAGAACTCTTGTGCAGAGGAAGAATTTTCTTCCTTGATGATATAATGACCTCGTATGATGATGAACGCACCAAAGCGGCATTGGCTCTTTTTGACAGTCTTGCGGCACAATGGCAGGTATTTTTGTTTACCTGTCGCTCGGGAGACAAAGATAAGGCAACGCTGCTTGGTGCAAACATAATAAATATATAAACATAATTCAGTATGGTAAATCAGAAAGGAGAAATAATATGTCAGCAGAGATTAAAAACGAAAAAGGAATGGTAAGAATTTCTAACACAGTACTTGCAAAGCTTGCAGGATATGCGGCTACAAAGTGCTATGGTGTTGTTGGTATGGCAGCCAGATCCGGCAAGGACGGTCTTGCTATGCTTCTTAAAAAAGAAAATATGGATAAGGGTATAAAGGTTAAAGTAACAGATGATGTGGTCGACATTGCTCTTTATGTTATAGTAGAGTATGGTGTAAATATCAGTACTGTTGGGGACATTATAAAAAGCAATGTTAAGTACGAGGTAGAAGACATAACAGGTCTTAAAGTAGGCTCTGTAACTGTAAACGTAGAAAGTATACGTGTGAACGGCTAATCTGTGCCATGCACCAGGATATATTAGGAGGAAAAACGGTGAAAAGTATAAGCGTAAGTGAGATACTGCTGATGATTGAATCAGCATCCAATAATCTACAGAATAATAAAAAAGCAATTAACGACCTGAATGTCTTCCCTGTACCCGATGGCGATACAGGTACAAATATGGGGCTTACATTCGGTGCTGCAGCACAGACTGCAATTTCTTCAGGAGAAAAAAATACGGGAAACCTTTTAGGTATACTTGCAAAAGCATCACTTAGAAATGCACGTGGTAACTCGGGTGTTATTTTGTCGCAGATTTTAAGAGGTGTATCAGGTGCACTTTCGGGCAAAGAGGAACTGACGGTAGAGGATATAAAAAATGCTGCTTGCGGAGGTCGTGACACTGCGTATCGTGCAGTTATGAAGCCGACCGAGGGTACAATCCTTACAGTAGTCCGTGAGGGTGCTGAATTTGCAGAGCAGAATTATGAAAGCTATGACGATGCGGCGGAATTTTTCTATGCAATAATTAAGGCGTGCAAGGAAAGCCTTGACAGAACACCTGAGATTTTGCCTGTTCTTAAGCAGGCGGGCGTTGTGGATGCAGGTGGTTGTGGTGTGGTTACCCTTCTTGAGGGTGCGGCAGCAGCACTTAAAGACGGCAAGGCAATAGAGGCAAAAGAGGGCGCAGTATCTGCTGCATCAGTGACCGCAGGCGGAGCGGCGGCATCGTCTGAGATTGATACCGCCAATATAAAGTTCCAGTATTGTACCGAGTTTATTATTCAGAAGTCATCGCCTGACAGACAGACAAATCAGTTTGAAGCGGCGATTTCGCCAAAGGGCGACTGTATGCTCGTTATTGCCGATGATGATATTGTGAAGGTACATATTCACACAAATCATCCGGGCTTTGTAATTGAGCAGGCACTCAAACTTGGTGAGCTTATAAATATCAAGATTGACAATATGAAGTATCAGCACAGCGAGAATGAAGGAAACGCTGCAGCACAGGCGGTTGAAGAGCAACCTGTTCAGCTTAAAAAGTATGGCGTTGTTGCAGTATCTGCAGGCAGTGGACTGACAGAAGTGTTTAAAAGCGTTGGTGTTGATATGATTGTTGAGGGCGGACAGACTATGAATCCAAGCACCCAGGATTTAGCTGATGCTGCATCCAGAGTTCCTGCAGAAATTGTCTATATTCTGCCAAACAACAAGAATATTATACTTGCTGCAGAGCAGGTATGTGATATAATTGAAGACAAAAAGGTAATAGTAATACCGACCAGGAATATCCCTCAGGGAATTTCGGCGATGCTTGCCTTTGACGAGGGTAATGATGAGGATGCCAACACCGAGGCTATGAAAGAAATGATGGCAATGGTTAAGTGCGGACAGGTTACCTTTGCGGCAAGAGATTCTGCCGTTGGCGGCCTTGAAATTCACGAAGGTGACGTAATGGGTATGGTAGGAAGCGATATTACCGACCTTGGTAGTGATTTAAATCAGGTATCTCTTGACCTTACAAAGAGAATGATTGATGATGATTCCGAGGTTGTAACCGTATATTATGGTGCAGATGTAAATGAGGAGACCGCACAGGAACTTGCAGATAAAATCGGCGAGGCAAACAGTGATGTTGATGTAACTGTTGTTTATGGCGGTCAGCCTGTATATTATTATATGATTGCGGTAGAATAAAGCCGCAGAGGAGCGATGCTGTTGTGATTTTGCAGAGTACAGATATACGCTATCTCAAAGGAATAGGAGAAAAACGCGCCGAGCTTTTTAATAAGCTAGGCGTGTTTAATGTGGGCGATTTGCTCAGGTATCTGCCAAGAGGATACGAGGACAGAACGGACGTTCGGGATATCTGTGATGTAGAAGACGGAGAGAGTGTTTGCATACGTGCATCACTTGCAGGCGGAATTCGGTCTTTCAGGGCAAGAACCGGCTCGCGCGTTATACAGACAAGAGTGAGTGATGGTACAGGCGTTATGAACCTTACATGGTTTAATGCCCCCTATACAGAAAAAGCCCTGAGGGGAGACGAAAGCTTTGTCTTTTTCGGCAAGGTATCAAGACGCGGAGCAATGTTTGAAATGATAAATCCCCTGATTGAGGCAGAGCATCTTGCAGGGCAAAAGACGGGGAAAATTGTGCCCGTATACCCTTGTACAAAGGGGCTTACGCAACAGAACATCCGTGGCGCAGTAAATGCCGCCCTTGAAAACCTTGGAGAGCCGATATCCGATGTAATCCCCAAGGCTATGCGTGATAAGTATATGCTTTTATCTGCAGGGGAAGCGATAGATAAAATTCATAACCCTGTAGATTTTAACAGTTTTGATGAGGCAAGGCGTACTCTTGCCTTTGAGGAATTCCTTATTCTTCAGACAGGAGTTGCCACTGCAAAGCAGTACAATATGCAAAAACCTGCATCCCCTATTGTGAATGTAAAATGTATAGCGGACTTTGCTAAAAGTCTGCCCTTTGACCTGACAAACGCCCAGAAGAGGACGATAAACGAAATAGCCGCTGATTTGAAAAAATCAGTTCCTATGAACAGACTTGTCCAGGGTGATGTAGGCTCGGGTAAGACAATTGTCGCGGCGGCGGCAATGTACGCAGCTGCAAAAGAGGGCTATGCGGCGGTTATGATGGCGCCGACAGAGGTGCTTGCAAAGCAGCATATGAAGAGCTTGTCGCAGATTTTTGAGCCCCTTGGAATAAAAACTGCGTTTCTTAGCGGCAGTCAGAAGGCTGCTGAGAGAAATCATAATATGGAGCTTATAGAGAGCGGAGAGGCAAAGGTTATTGTCGGTACCCACGCGTTGATTACGGGTAAAGTGAATATACCAAAACTCAATCTTGCCATAACGGATGAGCAACATCGTTTTGGTGTAAGGCAAAGGACGTCTCTCGGCGGAGGAGGGGGAGTACATACACTTGTTATGACAGCCACGCCTATACCGAGAACTTTATCTTTGATTATGTATGGAGATTTGGATATATCAATTATAGACGAGTTGCCTCCCGGAAGAAAACCGGTTTCTACTATTGCAGTTTCAGAAAGCCAAAGAAAAAAGGTGGAGCAGTTTGTCCTTAAAAAACTTGATGAGGGCAGACAGGCATACTTTATATGTCCTCTTGTGGAAGAGTCGGAGGCAATCGACGCCAATGCGGTAAGCGAATATCTTGCAGAGCTTAAAGCCGGAGCGTATAAGAATCGAAAGATAGCCGCTCTTCACGGCAAAATGAAGACTGCCGAAAAGGATGAAGTGATGCAAAAATTTGCATCGGGAGATGTTGAGGTTTTAGTTGCCACAACTGTTGTGGAGGTCGGTGTGGATGTGCCAAATGCAACTGTTATGGTAATTGAAAACGCCGAGAGATTTGGCCTGTCGCAGCTACATCAGTTAAGAGGAAGAGTCGGCAGAGGAGAGCATCAGTCTTATTGCGTAATGACCTACAAAAGTTCGGGCGAAACGGCAACAGAGAGAATGAAAATAATGTGCGAGACAAACGACGGTTTTAAGATTTCCGAAAAGGATTTGGAGCTGAGAGGCCCCGGGGAATTTTTAGGCACACGACAACACGGCTTGCCTGCAATGAAGGTTGGAAATCTGATGAGTGATATGCAGATATTAAGAGATGCCCATGATGCAGCGCAAGAAATTTTAGATTGCGACCCAAGGTTGGAAGATATAGAAAATCAAGAGTTGAAACAACGAATAAACAAAGAGATGGAGCAACTCGGCGGAGTGTTGAATTAAAAAAGCTCGCAGTTTTTACTGCGAGCTTTTTGCTATTTTTGTTCTGTGTAGGGAGCCTTTAAATCGGTTAAACCTAAAATATAATCTGTTGATACATTATAATATTTTGCAAGCGAAATTAAAACCTCGATTGGTAATTGTCTCTGCCCATTCTCATATTGTGAATAGGTATTCTGTTTTATATGCAGGTAGTCTGCAATGTCCTTTTGCTTGATATCCAAATCTTCTCTTAAATCTTTTATTCTCATTTAAAACACCACCATATCGTTATTATATAAGTTCGCAATATGAGATATTGACTTTTATCTCGGTTTGTGATATGTTTTGTGGTGTGTAAAAATTTTATAAATAAATATGATTTTATATAGTAGGAGTATGTGTTGTGGAGTATTTCAGAGAGTTAATTAATACATTGGAATAAAAAAGCCTTCCCCTTGAGGGGAAGGTGGGTTTGCGTAGCAAACTCGGAGGGATTGTAATTGTTAGAGTTTATACAATACAAATACTTAGAAGAGTAAAACAATCCCTCAGTCTCACTGCGTTCGACAGCTCCCTTTGCACAAGGGAGCCTCAGTGGTTTACTATATCTTTTATAACCTCTCCTGCAATAATCAGGCCTGCGACTGATGGCACAAAGGAAATGCTTCCCGGGGTCTGTCGTTTTTTGTGAGAGGATGCATCTTCAGTGGTATCCTCCAATGGTATCATGGGGACTTCTTTAGAATAAACCACTTTAAGTTTGTCAATTCCTCGTTTTTTCAGTTCATGGCGCATTACCTTGGCAAGAGGGCAAACAGATGTTTTGAAAATATCTGTTACCTCAAAAGCGGTGGGGTCAAGCTTGTTGCCTGTACCCATTGAGCTGATTATCGGTACATTTGCAGCCTTTGCACAAACTGCAAGCTCAAGCTTTGCGGTGACGGTGTCTATTGCATCGACTATATAGTCATACTTGCTAAAGTCAAATTCCTTTGAATTTTCCGGCAGAAAAAAGGTGTTATATGTTTTGACATCAATGTTGGGATTTATTTGCAAAATCCGCTCTTTTGCAACCTCTGTTTTATATCTGCCAACTGTATTTTCTATTGCGATAAGTTGCCTGTTTATATTGCTTACAGATACCTTGTCGTCGTCAATAAGGTCAAGGGCGCCAATGCCACTGCGGGCAAGGGCTTCGACAACATAACTGCCGACACCGCCTATACCAAAGACGGCTACTCTTGAAGACTTTAGTTTATCCAAAGCGGATTTGCCCAACAAAAGTTCAGTTCTTGAAAATCTATCATCCATTTTTTATCTCCAAATCTCTACATCTCTATACAACAAACCGCCTCGGCGGCAATACCCTCGCCTCTGCCGCAAAAGCCAAGTTTTTCTGTGGTGGTGGCTTTTATGTTAATGCACTCTTTTGGCAGATTTAAAACCTTGCTGACTCTATCAACCATATTAGGGATATGGGGTGCCATTTTTGGCGCCTGCGCAATTATGGTTGCATCTATGTTTATTACAGATGCACCATTTTCTCTCAATAGGTCTGCAACTGCAGATAAAAGCTTTGTGCTGTCTGCACCCTTCCACTTGTCGTCAGTATCAGGAAAGTGTTTACCAATATCACCAAGGGCGGCAGCACCCAGCATAGCATCCATAATCGCGTGGAGCAATACGTCTGCGTCGGAATGGCCGAGAAGTCCAAGTTCGTATGGAATTTCCACTCCACCTATAATTAACGCTCTGTTTTCAACAAGTTTGTGGACATCGTATCCAAAGCCAACTCGCATTTTTTTATCTCCTTGTCTGCCTTTTATAATCCCATCTGCTAAAATTAAGTCATCAGGGGTCGTAATCTTAATGTTAGAGGAAGAGCCCTCTATTATTTTTATCTTAACACCCATATTTTCGCACAGGGCACAGTCATCTGTGACAGACAAATAATTTGCCTCTGCCCTGTCATGTGCAAGGCGCAGAATATCTGCCTTAAAGCCCTGAGGAGTTTGTATTGAATACAAAGAGGTGCGGTCGTGTGTGCCTGCAATAAAGCCGTTATCTGTTGCTTCTTTTAAAGTGTCCTTTACAGGGATTCCGAGAGCCGCTGCATCGGTGTCATAGAGTGCATTTGCGACAAAATTAATTTGCTCAGGTGTTACAAAGGGTCTTGCACCATCGTGAATCAAAACAAGTTCACCTTTGATTTCTTCAAGACCGAGACGGACTGAGGCTTGTCTTGTTTCTCCGCCACAAATGACGGATACAACCTTTTTGATGTTATATTTTTTTGTCATATCAAGGATGGTAGGGATGTCCTCAGGTTTTGTGACAATTATAACCTCGTCTATTTCATCTGCGGCATCAAAGGCTAAAAGAGTGCGGACAATAACGGGGATGCCCCCAACGGATATAAACTGTTTGGAGATGTCCGATTTCATTCTCGTGCCGCTGCCTGCCGCCGCAATTATGGCAGATGTAAGCTTATGATTATTCTTCATAAAGATTCATTCCAATTCTAAAAAATATCGTTTATTACCTCACCTATATTGTTGTATGCACTTACCTTTATCTTGTCAAATTTTCTGAGTTTTGCAGTGTTTGCCGCAGGGATAAGGCATCTTTTAAACCCAAGCTTTTCTGCCTCTGCAATACGGTTTTCGATATAGCTTGAAGAACGAAGCTCGCCCGAGAGACCAATCTCGCCAATTGCAACAATGCCGCTGTCGATTGGCTTGTTGCGATAGCTGGATGCAATGGCAAGAAAGATACCCATATCAATAGACGGCTCGACCATCTTAAGTCCGCCGACAACATTTACATACACATCGTGAGAGCCAATATGCATTCCTATACGCTTGTCCATAACTGCAAGCATAATAAGTACCCTTGATAAATCTATGCCTGTCGACATTCGTCGTGGATTGCCAAAATTGCTTTGTGAGGTAAGTGCCTGGACTTCTGCAAGGACGGGGCGCGTGCCCTCCATTGTACATATTATGCAAGAGCCGGGCTCGCCAATGGGTCTGCCGGAGAGCATAGCAGAGGAAGGGTCGGGGATTTCCTCAAGACCTGTGCCACTCATCTCAAACACGCCGATTTCATTGGTAGACCCAAAGCGGTTTTTGATTGCACGCAGTATACGAAAGGCACGGTGTCTGTCACCCTCAAAATACAAAACGCAGTCTACGATATGTTCAAGTATTTTCGGGCCCGCAATAGAGCCTTCTTTGGTAACGTGGCCGACCAAAAATGTTGCGATTGATTGCTCCTTTGCAATGCGCATAAGTGTTGCGGCAGTATCACGGATTTGTGTAACGCTGCCTGCCGCAGGAGCAATTTCGGGGTTAAACATAGTCTGCACCGAGTCAACAATCAGAACATCAGGCTTTTCTTTTAAGATACACTGAGTAATCACTGCCATATTTGTCTCGGTAAAGAGCTTCAGGTTATCAGTTGTAACCCCAAGCCTGTCAGCACGAAGCTTGATTTGCCTCTGGGATTCCTCGCCTGATATATAAAGGACCTTGCGGGATGCACCAAGATGCTCGCAAATCTGCAAAAGGATTGTAGATTTGCCGATTCCCGGGTCACCGCCAATCAAAACAAGAGAGCCTTTTACAAGTCCTCCGCCCAGGACTCTGTCGAGTTCTAAAAGCCCTGTGTGTATGCGTTCATCCTCGGTTATTGAGATTTCGGATAGTATTTTAGGTGGCTCAGAGGAAACTGAAAAAGCAGTGCCGGCAGTCTGTTTGGGTGTAGAGAGGATTTGTTCCTCGTACATAGTGTTCCATGCACCACATCCGGGACATTTGCCATTCCACTTAGGGGATTCGTTTCCGCACTCTGAACATACAAAAACAGTTTTTTGTTTCATAACAGTATTGCCTTTCAAAAATCTTTATTATAGTATAGCATAATCGATTTGTTTTGTCTATAAAAAAAGATACCCTTAAATTGAGCATCTGTAGGTTTATAATAGATGTGTTACACTACATAACATTTTGAGATGATTTTCAATCCTCACAAAATATTATGTTCAAAAAAAGAATACGGAAATTCCTAATTTTGTGTTATAGTTTAATCACCACAAAAAACTTTCACAAAGGAGTTTCCGTATATGAATACTATAACACAAGATATGAAGTTTAGACAAGCCTTAATTCAATATTCTTTTAAATATGGTGTAACAAAGGCTGCAATTCGTTACAAAACCAACCGCCAATATGTCTATCGTTGGCGTAAAAGATATGACGGAACGCTACAATCTTTAGCTGATAAGTCTCATAGACCACACCATCATCCCAACGAGCATACACCTGATGAATTAAAGCTTATCTCTGATATGCGTAAGCGTAATATGAACGCAGGCTTGGTTGTCTTTTGGGTAAAACTTCGTCAACGAGGATATTCTCGCTCTATAACAGGATTGTATCGTGTGCTTCGTAGGACAGGCGAAATTGCAGTTAAACCACCTAACCCTAAATATATACCAAAGCCTTATGAACAGATGCTTTATCCAGGTCAAAGAATACAAATTGATGTTAAATCTGTACCCGAAGCATGTATTGTAGGTAATGCAAAAGGCAAGAGATTCTATCAATATACAGCTATTGACGAATACTCAAGATTTCGTTATCTTGAAGCTTTTGAAGAACATAGCACCTATTCTTCCGCAGTATTTCTTGAGCATGTTTTAAAGGCCTTTAAATTCCCTGTTAAATGTGTTCAAACAGATGAGGTGATAGTTGTTTTCAGGATCCTTCTTCAATCCATATGGTGCTCTGCCAACATGGTCGCCGTTTTGTGCCAATGCAATATACGCTGAATGTGTTTTGTGGAGATATCTCTTGGAAAAAATGCATTAAACATATTCTTAAAAGTTGCTTGTTGCTCATATCCTCTAAGAGTATCCACATTATCATCAATTGCTATAAATCGATAATGATTTGCTAAAAACACATCTTCATAATATCTGTTAGCTTCCACATCGTTTCTGCCAAGTCTTGATAAATCCTTTACAACAACACAGTTGATTTTACCATCTTCAAGGTCCTTAATCATTCTTTTAAATGCAGGTCGCTCAAAGTTAACACCAGAAAATCCGTCATCAATGTAAATCTCTACAACAACAAGTTTGTTCTCTTTTGCAAATCTTAGTGTTAGCTTATGCTGATTAGATATGCTCATACTCTCATTGTTTTGCATTCTATCTTCTTTTGACAGGCGTAAGTATAGTCCTGCCAAATAAACCGTTTCTTTTATATACATCATAATCTCCTTTCTGTCAGGAAACGGTTGTGTAAATGCTTAATGTAATTATACCACATGACACAGCCAATATCCAGACAAATTTCATCTAAGTAATTCACTGTTAATAAGCTTTGTAATCCGTTGCTTTAACGTGGGAGTCTCATCCTTAAGCCTTTCTATGTATGTGGATGTTATGCTGACGCTTATACCATTGATTCATTAAAGGATTTAATTTTTCTTGAAATGCTTTATTCTGCCGAACAGAATATGCATATTTCAAGATGCAAAAACTGTGGCAAGTATTATTCTTCTGCCAATGCCGGTGCAGACTACTGCGTTCGTATATACAAAGATGATAAAACCTGCAAATGGGTTGGAGCAAAAAAATCATATACAAAAAACCTGATGGCAGACGATGCTCTTGTTCTTTACGAAAAAATTTATCAGTCATTGCAGTATAAAAAAAGAAAAGCAACAACGGAGGAAGAGGAGAAGCAGTTGTCTTTTACATTGTCTGTACTGAGAGGCATTAGAGCAAACTATAAAAAAGGTGAAGTAACTGCTGATGATTTTATAAAAACTTTGAAAAAATACAAATAATTTATGTGAGGTGTTAGATGGAAAAGATTCTTTTATGGGTACTTATACCGGGACTTATATATGCAATATTTAAATATCCGTTTATTGGCGGAATAGTGGCACTTATAATTTTTGTTCTTGTTATTTTATTAAAAATAATTTTGCCAAAGGACAAGAAATAATTATCAACAAAAATTTTTGATTTATATTGACAAAATCAAAAAAACTGTATATAATAATATTAGCAACTAAAATATAGTTGCATAAATTGGGGTGTACTATGGGAAAATTAGAAAAGCTGATCGAACGCTTAAAATCAAATCCAAAAGATTTTACATTTGACGAAATGCAAAGTTTGCTTTTGGCCCTTGGATTTGAGCTTTCTAACAAAGGGAAAACAAGTGGCTCAAGAGTAAAATTTTTCAAGGATGGTATTTGTATTATTCTGCATAAACCACATCCAAGAAAAGAACTCTTGGCATATCAAATTAAGCAGGTTATTGAAACTTTATCAGAGGAGGGCTTGATATGAATAATATTTTAGAGTACAAAGGTTATAACGGAACTGTTGAATATTCATCAGAGGACAGTGTTCTGTTCGGCAAAGTAATCGGCATAAAAAGCCTGATTTCTTATGAGGGACAGAGTGTGGAAGAATTAAAGGCTGATTTTGAAGGTGCGGTTGACGAGTACCTTGAATATTGCGAAGAAAACAGCATTGAGCCTGAAAAAACATATAAAGGCTCATTGAATGTAAGATTTTCTCCAGAAACACACCGCAAAGCGACCTTGATTGCGTTTTCCGAGCATATTTCACTAAATCAGTTTATTGAAAATTCAGTAAATGAAAAAATTGCATCTTATAGTATTAACTAATCCGTTATTCCAGGCATTGCATTTGCACACCGCATATGCAACGCCTTTTCTTTTTGTGTAAAAGAGAAAATTTTCTAAAAAGGATTATAAAAATGAAATTATCTTAGTGGTATATGGAACAAACTACATATCCATGACAAAGAAAAATCCTGATAAAATATACATAGCAAATCTCTCTGCAACAGGTGCAAACGGTAAGCTATATAATGTGATGCAGCAAAATACATTTACTGTTGATAAAACTGACACAACAAAGTATACCTTTAAAGTAAATATGGATTGGAATGGCTTTGATGCCGGAAAAGTAGAAGTTAAGGATGGGAAGCTTGTCATTGCATTTGAAGACGGTGAGACGGGCAAAGCAAATGTAAAAAAAGGCACGTTCAAAATTCTTGATGGAAAAGGTTTGTCAATAGGACCTTATGGAAAGATAGAGATTCCGCTGACTGATATACAAAATGCAGAATGGTCGGGATATTTTGGCGCAAAGGCAGGTGTGTCGGAATTTTTAAAATATAATCACACTCATTGGATTTTTACGCCGACAGGGGTATCTATTCCTGTTAATGTAAAGGTTGCGCTATCGGGAGATTTAGAAAGCTTATTTAATGTTTCGGGAACACTGCAGAATCCCAAATTTTCAGGTGAAATAACCCCTGCACTTGAGCTTGATGCTTTTGGCGGCGTTGGTCTTGATTATGATTCTGTTGTGGCAAAGATTGGCGTTTATGGAACGTTAAAAGGAGAACTTGCAATTATATTATTGACAGAAAAAGCAATGCCTGAATTTGAACCTGCAGCAGAAGGAGAAATTGGCGTCCGTGGCGAAGTAAAGGTCTGGATTTGGGAAGCAAAAGGAGAAGAACAAGCGGGTAAATTCAGGTGGGATAAAGATGGTTTTAAAGCGTCATGGCTTGGCTTTGATGTGCTAATGCTTTCAATAGAAAATGACGATAACTCCAGTTGGCAATTGGCAGGTAGAAAATATCTTGAAAATGGTGGAGGATTTACCGGCGGTGGCTTTAGCGGCAGAAACAATATCACTTTGTTTGACCTTGAAGTAACAAACAAAGATGAGCAGATTATTTACAATAATATTTTCCATAATGCAGAGGCTGTTTTGCAAAACATTAATGATAAAAAGTATTTAATCTATACTGTTGATGATATAGAACGTGAGGAACAAAACGGCTTAAAATTGGTATTTTCGGAAAAGTTGAGTGATGGTTCGTGGTCTGAGCCTACCCCAATTGATGATGACGGAACCCTTGACAGTATTATTTCTGCAGATGATAAGTTTGTTGCTTGATAAGATATTAAGCGAAAAGGAACTGAGCCATGCAAATCTGTGTCTGCTGTTAGAAAAAATTATAATCCACGAGGATGAATATGGACTTCGCCTTGAAATACGAATGAAAGCACCATTCCTTGAAAAGAGTTATATGGATGAAATTGGTATGATATGCGAAGACGATTACGAGGAAGTATCAGCCTGACATATAACAGGCACGAAAAAAGCTTACAGTCAAATCCTGTAAGCTTTTTGTCGGTGGTGCGGCTGAAGGGACTTGAACCCCCACGTCATTGACACTAGATCCTAATGGTTATATAGCATATGTGAAAGAATTATTTTTCTTTTGCATATGCTATTTTTATTTTTTACCCCCAAATTTAATTATTATTTTTTAGGTATTAATTTTATTTTTCAATAATTTTAGTTTTAATATCATTGTCTATATAATAGTTGGGATGTTTTTTATATCATTAACTCAAAAGTAGAATTAAAAGTATATCCTTTGCGAGATTTGCTGATGCGTACGATTTGGTCCTATCTTTCTTTTTGGAAGTTTTGGTTCAAGTACTGCAAAATCACCACAAAAGGTGTGCATATCTTTGTGGGTTATCCTTTATCATTTTTTCTTATTATATTGCAAAATTTCCCATAATATGATAAAATTATATATAGTTGAGGAGGAATGATTTATGAAGAATATATTTGAAACAAAAATTTTTACAGATATTAAAAACAAGATTGGCGACATTGCTTTTGTAAATTTCGCAAAGGCATTAGAAGGAGCTTTTTTTACAAATGGTGCCATAAAAATTGCATTAATTGGAGAAGCTGGTGTGGGAAAAACTTCAACGGTAAATGCACTATTTGGCACAAATTTTCCAGTTAGTCATGTAAAATCCTGTACCCAAGAAGATCAACACATAAAAACAACCACTAAAAAAGGGGTTGAAATTGAAGTAATTGATATGCCTGGGTTATGGGCAGGGGAAGCCGAAACTGAAAAGCACTGGGAAACATACAGAAGGATTCTTCCTACGGTCGACTGTGCAATTTGGGTTCTATCAGCAGGTGATAGAGCGTTAGAAGGTATGCAAAATGCATTAAAAAAGATTTCACAATTTGCCGACAACGAATTAATTAACAATATTGTTTTCGGGGTAAACAAATCAGAACATATGCATCCAGAGGATTGGAACAATACAATAAATCTTCCGAGTGATGAGCAGGACTATAATCTCCAACAATTTTGTGATACTGTAAAAGATGCTATCAAAGAAAGCTTTCCTGCCTGGAATGGTACAATAGTATACTATTCTGCCAGGAAACATTTTCGACTGGAAGAACTTTTAGAACAAATGTTGGTCAATGCATCCATTGATAATCGACTCAAGGTTTTGAGTGCTTCTGAACCTAAAAGATATGAAGATATGGTTGAGGATAAGAGGGCATTAGAGGAAGCAAAAAAAATGATTAAGGAGGATGAATAATATGTGGTTGTCCGTGGGATTTCCAACTTGTCCTAGTTGCGAAAACAACAATAATAAATGTTATCATAAGAATTGTCCTAAAGGAGCGAAAGAGCCAATGCAAATAAATCCCGACACATCTGTGGTTCAATGTCCTTCGTGTTCATACGAGTGGCATATTAAGGATAGCCGATATCATTGTTCATGTGGTCATGTGTTTAGTGCTGACGATGTCATTGAAGAAGTTGATGCTATTATAGTAAATGCCAAACTCATTGCTAAAGAGTTAAGGAGAACTGCATCAACTAGGGAGCGAATATCCTGTATGACTACCAGAGATATTGAAACTACGGCAGAAACAGCTATAAAAAAATCATTCGGAGAGACACTTTGGAATCTAATTAAAAAATTTATTCCATCAATTGTAATAGCAATAAAGGAATGGTTTAATATTAAATAATAAAGCATTTTAATCTACCAAAAGAATATGTGACTTATGTTACATCTTTTGGTAGATTTTTTATATATAATGCGTTAAAATTTCTAAAATTATTGAAAAAGGAAATTTTTTGTGTTATAATTGTTATGCTATATACTTACATTAAAATGGGGTAAGTATATTTGTTCACCACAAGGTGTACGCTAAATAGGTAAAAGCGTACACTCTGACGATCTAAACTTTGTGGTGAAGATATGTAAGTGTATAGCAACCTTATGTCAGAG
>JAZNCD010000012.1:0-2852 GCA_045587365.1 Clostridia bacterium | reverse complement strand
AACAATGCAGAGATGGCGATTTTATCATCCCTTTGCCTTATGTCAACAGACGAAATAGCAAATACCCCCGATATTTCCGAGGGGCTTGAAAACAAGATAAAGACAGAGGCAATGCAGACAACATCCCTTGATGCACTTTTTGAGAATGTAAAGTCAAAGCGCTATGCGTATAGTCGGATACGCAGAGCAGTTCTTTGTGCATATCTTGGCATAACAAAACAAGACGCCTCTTTTGAGCCACAATACATTAAAATTCTTGACTTTAACGAGGTTGGTCAAAAAATCTTAAACCTTGCAAAGAGCACCGCCACACTTCCTCTTGCCAAAAATGCAAGCCCGATTTTAAAAAACGATACAGCAATGGCAATCTGGAAAAGAGAGCTCGAAATTGACAGAGTATATAATTTGCTTAAATAATGTACAAAATTTTATCGCAAACTCTTGAAGTTTGCGATTTTTTGTTGTATAATTATTTGATATAGTTATTTTTACTTTGCATTATAATGCCGCAAGGCAGAGAAAGGACAAATATATTATGAATGTTTACAAGTTATCTGAGTTAACCGAAGAAAAAAGAAGCTTTATTATGAAGCGTGCAGAGATTGACATCAGCGGACATATGCAGCTTGCAAAAGAGGTCTCTGACGACATCCGCAAACGCGGCGATGAGGCTGTACTTGAATACACCGCTAAGTTTGACCGTGTTGAGCTTACAAAGGACCGCATAAAGGTAAAGCCCGAAGAAATTGAAAAGGGCTACAACCGTCTTGACGACAAAACAAGAGAGGCGATTGAATACGCAGCTAAAAACATTCGTAATTTCCACGAAAAGCAGATGCCCGAGGAAATGTGGTTTACAGAGGTTGACAAAGGCCTCCTCGTTGGCGAAAAAACCACACCTATCGTAGATGTATGTCTTTATGTCCCAAGAGGTAAGGGAAGTTTCCCATCGGTTATGCTTATGCTTGGTATCCCTGCCGTTGTTGCAGGTGTTGAAAAGATTGTTGTAGTTACCCCTCCCAATGAAATGGGCGAGGTTGACGATGCAATTTTAGCGGCGGCTAAAATAATCGGCATCACAGAGATATACAAGGTCGGCGGTATTCAGGCCGTTGCATCTGTTGCCTACGGCACCGAGACAATCCCCAAGTGCCACAAGATTATTGGCCCGGGCAACTCTTACGCAACTGCCGCAAAGAGAGTTCTTGCAAACTTTATTGATGCAGGTCTTCCTGCGGGCCCCAGCGAGGCTATAATCCTTGCAGATGAGAATGCAGACCCCGAAAAGGTTGCTCTTGACTGGATGATTGAGGCAGAACACGGTCCTGACTCTGCATCACTTCTTGTAACCAACAGTGCAGACCTTGTAGAAAAGGTTATCCCCATAGTTGAGCGTCAGCTTGAAAAAATTTCCGACAAACGCCGCGAGTTTGTAACAACAAACTTCTCTACATACGGCGGTGCAATTATCACAGACAGCCTCGAAGAGAGCATTGCCTTTGTAAACGAATATGCGCCCGAGCATATGGAGGTTATGACAGACAAACCATTTGAGGTATTGCCAAAAATTAAAAACGCAGGCGAAATTCTCCTTGGAGACTACACCCCTGTTACACTTTGCAACTTTGTCCTCGGTCCAAACGCAATACTTCCGACAGGACAGTCTGCAAAGACCTATTCAAGCGTATCAGTTCTTGACTTTTTGAAGCGTTCTTCTGTTGGCTATGCAAGCAAAGACGGCTTTGAGATGGTAAGAGACTATGCATATCGCATCGCAACAGTTGAGGGCTTTGACACCCACGGTCTTGCGGTTAAAGACAGAAAGTAAAATACTTCCCAATATTTCAGGAGGGTTTATTATGAAAAACAAAATCACAGCAACACGTCGCACAAGCGAATCATCCGTTAAGGTTATAATCGAAAAGGGAGAACTCTGGAGTGATTACAGAAATCACATCAGAACTCCTCTCCCATTTTTAAATCATATGATTGAGCATATTGTATGGCGTTCAGGTCTTAATATTGATATAGAACTTAATCTGCCCGATTTTCAGCTTATTCACCTTGTAACCGAAGATGTATCTATGACTCTCGGCAAGGCGGTTGGCGAGTTCGTACGCCTTAACAAGCCATCAGGCTATGGCTTTGGCATAGGCATAATAGACGAAGCAAAAACTACCGCCGTAATTTCATTTGAGGACAGAGCCCTCTTTGATTTTACAACAGATATAGACTACGATGAAATGGTTGAGGGTATGCCATCTGAAGAGCTTCTTACATTCCTTGACGGCTTTGTGCAAGGCGCAAGATGCACCCTCCACATCGACCTTGAAAAAGGTGAAAACGGCCACCACATCTGGGAATCCGTTTATCGTGCAGTTGGTATCGCACTTGGTGCGGCAATAAATCCCGATACTGTAAAGGGAGGTGCAACCTCCGGCGTTGCAGGGGAGGTTGTATATGAAATTACAGCTGAGTGATTATGACAAAATAATCTTTGATTTAGACGGAGTCATCACAAGCGAGCGCGTCTATTGGCAGACCGCCGCACTGACAACCTATGACCTGTTGCTCAGCCATGAGCATTATGGACATAGTGGAATTGACAGAGAATGGTGCCGCAAACAATATAGCGAAATCTATAATTCTATGTTCAGCGGCGGCAGACTTGTTCAGGCGGTAAAGCGTCTTGGCGTAAATTCCAACTGGGACCTTGCCTATATAGTTTTCTGCGTGTCAAAGTACTTAAATCCCGAACTCGACACACTTGACACCTCTCATTTTCAGAGTGTGTGTATGTTTATTGAGAACATCGACATGAAAGCACCTGAGGTATACTCTGCCCTTGAAGA
>JAZNCD010000011.1:0-13868 GCA_045587365.1 Clostridia bacterium | reverse complement strand
TTTTTATTTGTTTGCTTTTGCGTTTCTGTAAAAATTTTTATGCAATTCCCTTGCAGTGTCCGAATCGTTATGATAGAATGAAGATATAATTTTGTTGCCAGACCCTGTTCCGCTCGCCGAACCCGAGCGGAGTCCGTCGTCCTGCTTCGCAGAACTCGGATTAGGGGGCTCTGCCCCTTAAAAACCCCTATGCAATTGTGATATAACATATTGCAAATTGAATTTCGCAACATCATAAAACGATTGAGCTGCATTTTATGTGCAAAAAGAGTATAAAAATCAAAGATATATCAATTGGTGGCGGAAATCCTGTTGCTATTCAGTCAATGCTTAACGTTGCAACCACCAATATCGAGGCGGTATGCGACCAGATTAGCCGTCTCAAGGCCGCAGGCTGCGACATTGTACGCCTTGCTGTGCCTGATATGGCGGCGGCTGATGCTATGGCAGAGATAATAAAACGCACAGATATGCCCCTTGTAGCAGATATTCACTTTGACTGGCGTCTTGCCCTTGAGTGTATAAAGCATGGAATACATAAAATTCGTATAAACCCCGGAAACCTTGGCGGAGAAGAAAAGGCTTTTGCCGTTGCAGATGCCGCAAAAGCGGCAGGCATACCTATTCGAATTGGTGTAAACGGCGGCTCTTTGGAAAAAGGACTGCTTGAAAAATGCGACGACGACCTTGCAAAAGCTATGGTTGAGAGCGCAAGAAGACACATTGAACTGTTAAATCGCCGTAATTTTGACGATATTGCCCTTTCAATGAAGTCATCAAGCGTGAAAACCACCATTTCGGCATATCGCCTTGCAAACGCCGAGTTTGACTACCCCCTTCACCTTGGAGTAACAGAAGCCGGCACAACCAGAGAGGGCATTGTAAAATCCGCCGTCGGAATAGGCTCGCTTCTTGCCGACGGAATCGGCGATACCATACGCGTTTCGCTGACAGACGACCCTGTGCGCGAGGTTGAAGCCGCAAAGCTTATTCTTAAATCCCTTGATATGCTTGGGGATTGCGTGTCTGTTGTATCCTGTCCCACCTGCGGCAGAACAAAAATTGACCTTATCCCAATTGCCAACGCGATTACCGAGGCAACCTCGGGTATAAAAAAGCGGCTTAAGGTTGCAGTTATGGGATGTGTTGTAAACGGCCCCGGCGAGGCATCGGATGCAGACATCGGTATTGCCGGCGGAGACGGCTGCGCAGTTTTGTTTAAAAAGGGCGAAATTGTGTGTAAAATCCCCGAAAACGAGATTGTTGAAAGGCTAATGAAAGAGATAGAGGAGATGTAGAATTTTAATTATATTGCCAGACCCTGTTCCGCTTCGCGGAACTCGGATAAAGGGGCTACGCCCCCTTAAACCCCCATTGTCTTAGAGGTTGGCATAATATAGTCTCCCCTTGAGCAAATAATGCTCCAATCGAAGTAGGGGCGGTTCACGAACCGCCCGTGTTGCGGGGCAAACGCGTACACCCCCTACAACGAAATTTACAAAGGTTGAATTAAATCAGCGTTTTTCTTGAAGGAAAGCCAAAAAATCCTACAAGGTGAAGATTTTAGATATTACAGGAGATATTATGAAAAACGGAATTTTAGACTTATTTAATAAAGTAACGGTGCTTGAAACTCTTGCGGTTAAGCTTGAGGCTTTTGAGCTTACAGAGTGCCGTCTTGATATGGCTGCAAACAGTGTTGAGATTGTTCTCAGGGCTGATTTTCCCATAAGCCGCGAGGATATTCTGGACTATGCCGACTCTGTGGCAGAGGTTTATAACCTCAGCCATATCGATATTGGCTTTTTTCTGCCAAATTATGTCCCCGACAGCGACTATGTAGAGGGCATTATTCACGCATTTCTGCGAAATTGCGGCGGTTGTCGCCCCTTTCTCTCAAAAGCAAGGGCAAAGGTCGAAGGCAACACCGTCAGCATTCTCGGTATTCTCAGCGGCGAGTCTTTCCTGTCGAGAAACAACTTCAGGGAATTTGTTGGCAACACAATGCAGAGAGAGCTTGGTAAAGCCTTTAATATTAACCTTGTGTTTGAGGAATTTAATATGGAAGAATACCTTGAGGCACGAGATAAGGAACAAAAAGATATTACAGAGAAGAAAATTGCCGAAAACCCCGTCCCTGTTGCGGTTTCGACTACAGAAATTACCTCGGGGCTTCTTTTTGGCAAGCCCATCGCAGGCCCTGCAGTATCGATTTCTACTCTTGAAGTGGGCCCTGATGATGCCGCACCCCAAACCTATATAATCGAGGGCGAGGTTTTAAGCTTTGAGACAAGAGAAACCAGGCCAAACCCAAGATTTGGGGCTAAAACCTCGGTTAAATTTGCCGTGGGCGACGATGACTGGGCGTGTATGTGCAACATTTTTGCACCCTCTGACAGGCTCGGCAAGGTTTTGAAGCTTGTTGACGTCAACAAGAGAGTTAAACTGTCGGGTACCTACGAAAATGACCAATATTTACGCAAGCCTGTTCTGAAGGTGCGTTCTATCGAACTTTTAGAGGATATTCCTATTCGCAAAGACACCTCCGGGGAAAAACGCGTAGAGCTGCATATGCACACAAAAATGAGTGCGATGGACGCCGTTTCCTCTGTTGGTGACTTAATAAAACGTGCCGCAAAATGGGGGCACAAGGCGATTGCCGTAACAGACCACGGTGTAGCACAGGCCTTTCCCGATGCCCATAAGGCAGCAAAGGGGGCAGGTGACGGTTTTAAGGTCATCTACGGAATGGAGGGTTATCTTATAAACGACACCGCCCGAAGCAAATCCGTCAGTCTGTCGGGAACCTACGTTGTTTTTGACATTGAAACAACAGGCCTTTCGCCTCAAGATTGTAAAATCACAGAAATCGGCGCCATAAAGATAAAGGACGGCGAAACCGTTGATAAGTTTTCACAGCTCATTAACCCTGAGATGCCTATTCCGCAGAACATTACCGAGCTTACAGGGATTTCCGATGATATGGTCGCTGATATGCCCACCATTGACGAGGTTTTGCCTAAATTCCTTGACTTTTGCAGGGATGCGACGGTGGTTGCCCACAACGCAAACTTTGACTGTGGCTTTATTCGTTACAACGCCGCCGCTTTAAACCTTGATTTTCATAACAAAATTATTGATACCCTTAAAATGTCAAGAGAACTTTTCCCTAGTGAGAGAAAGCATTCTCTTGATGTTGTATGCCAAAGACTTGGCGTAAGCCTTGAAAACCATCACCGTGCCGTTGATGACGCAACCGCTACGGCAGAGGTCTTTCTTGGTCTTGCAAAAATAAAGAAAACCGACAGCGATACAGAAGAAATCAACATTGACACACGACCCGAGCTTTTAAAAAGCCCGAGATACCACATAATTTTGCTTGCAAAAAATTATGTGGGGCTTAAAAATCTGTATCAGCTTATATCAAAATCAAATCTGAATTATTTTTATAAAAAACCCCTGATACCAAAGAGCGTAATAGAAAAGTTTCGCGACGGGCTTATCATAGGCAGTGCCTGCGAATCGGGCGAGCTTTACCGCGCGATTATTGACAAAAAATCCGAGGACGAGCTCCTTGACATTGCGTCTTTCTATGACTATCTTGAAATTCAGCCCCTTGGCAACAACGAATTTATGCTAAGGAATGGACAGGTTGCCTCAAAGGACGAGCTTCGGGACATAAACCGCCACATTATCGCCCTTGGCGATAAGCTGAGCATCCCAACAGTTGCCACTTGCGACGTTCACTTTATGGACCCGAAGGATGCTATGTACCGCCGTGTTTTGATGGGCGCACAGGGTTTCTCGGACGCAGACGAGCAGGCTCCTCTGTATCTCAGAACAACCGACGAAATGCTTGAGGAATTTTCTTATCTTGGAGAAGAACGTGCAAGAGAGGTCGTTATAACCAATACCAACAAAATTGCCGATATGTGCGAGATTATTCAACCTGTCCGCGACGGCTCCTATCCGCCGTCAATTGAGAATTGTGAACAGGACCTTATAGATATGTGCCACGAAAAGGCGCACAGGGTTTATGGCGATGTTTTGCCCGAGGTTGTTCAGGCGCGAATGGACAGAGAGCTTGATTGTATAACCAAATATGGCTACTCTGTAATGTATATGATTGCCCACAAGCTTGTTAAAAAATCCAACGAGGCGGGCTATCTGGTTGGCTCCAGAGGCTCTGTCGGCTCTTCCTTTGCCGCATGGCTCTCGGATATTACCGAGGTAAACGCCCTCTGCCCCCACTATGTATGCCCCAAATGCAAGCACAGCGAGTGGTTTGAGCATGGCGAGTACCCAACAGGAATTGATATGCCCGACAAGGATTGTCCCGAGTGCGGAACAAAGCTCCGCAAGGACGGACTGGAAATTCCCTTTGAGACCTTCCTCGGTTTTAAGGGCGACAAGGTCCCCGATATTGACCTTAACTTCTCGGGAGAGTATCAGGCAACCGCCCACAAATACGTTGGAGAGCTTTTCGGCGAAAGCTATGTCTTTAAGGCAGGTACAATCGGCACAATTGCAGACAAAACCGCCTATGGCTTTGCCAAGAAATACTATGAAGAAAAAGGCGTAAACGCCCCTGAAGAGGAGCTTTTGCGTGTATCCCGCGGAATGGTCGAGGTCAAGAGAACAACAGGTCAGCATCCGGGCGGAATTATTGTCTGCCCCAAAACTATGGACATTCACGACTTCTGCCCCATTCAGCATCCGGCAGAAAAAAAGGATTCGGACATTATAACCACTCACTTTGACTTCCACTCCATTCACGACAACCTTTTAAAGCTTGATATTCTCGGTCACGATGACCCGTCAACAATTCGTATGCTTGAGGATTTAACCGGCGTAAATGCACTTGAAGTTCCTCTTGATGACCCAAAGGTTATGAGCCTTTTCTCAAGCACAGAGGCTCTCGGCGTAGACCCTTCCCAGATAGGAAGCGCCGTCGGCACCTTTGGTGTGCCTGAGTTTGGTACATCATTTGTCAGAGGAATGCTTGTGGATACCAATCCATCCACTTTTGTTGAGCTTTTGATTATTTCAGGACTTTCTCACGGAACAGATGTATGGCTTAACAATGCACAGGACCTTATTAAAGCAAATACCTGTACCCTTAAAGAGGTTATCGGTCTTCGTGATGATATTATGGTATATCTTATCCATCACGGACTTGAGCCCGGCGTTGCATTTAATATTATGGAATTTGTCAGAAAGGGCAGAGCCGCAAAAGAAGGTATGCCCGACGACTTCTTAGAAGCAATGAAAGCGGGCGATGTACCCGACTGGTACATAGAATCATGTGAGAAAATCAAATATATGTTCCCAAAAGCCCATGCGGCTGCCTATGTAATGATGGCTCTGCGTATTGCCTACTTTAAGGTATACTATCCCATCGAATTTTACATAGCATATTTCACCGTCCGTGCAGACCTTTTCGATGCCGAGCTTATGACCAACGGAAAAGACAGGGTAAAAGAGGAAATGCGCAGACTTTCTCATAGCGGAACGACCATGACAGCCAACGAAAAAGCTCTTTATACCATACTTGAGATTTGCCTTGAAATGTACGAACGCGGCTTTAACTTTTTGCCCGTTGACCTCTATCGCTCTCACGCAACAAAGTTCCAGAAGGTTGACGGCGCCATTTTGCCGCCTCTTAACGCCTTTGCAGGCGTTGGCGAGTCTGCGGCGGAGTCTATAATGAACGCCGCAAGGGAGGGCAAATTCCTCTCTCAGGAGGATTTGAAGAGCAAAACAGGAATTACCAGGGCAGTAATCGAAACCCTGAGTGATAACGGCGTCCTCGACGGTCTGGCAGAGACAAGCCAGATGGACTTTTTCGGGATGCTTGAATAATACAAAAGTAAAGGACTGATGAGAATGAATATAAATCAGCAACTTGCCGATGAGCTTAATCTTAAATTGTGGCAAATCGACAACACCGTTGCCCTTATTGATGAGGGCAACACCATTCCTTTTATTGCAAGATACAGAAAGGAAGCCACAGGCGAGCTTGACGACGAGGTTTTAAGAGCCCTTGAGGAACGTCTTGCTTATCTTCGCAATATGGAAGAGCGCAAAGAAGACGTAAAACGTATAATCGGCGAACAGGGCAACCTTACCCCCGAGCTTGAGGTGGCTATTGACGCCTGTACCAAGCTGACAGAGGTTGAGGATATCTATCGCCCATTCCGTCCCAAGCGCAAAACACGCGCAACTGTTGCAAAGGCAAAGGGGCTTGAGCCTCTCGCTCTTATTCTTATGGAGCAAAACCCAGCAAACACAGATATAGACGGAATTGCCGCCGAATATATCAACGAAGAAAAAGAGGTTTTATCCGTTGAAGAAGCACTGGGCGGCGCTATGGATATTATAGCAGAGATTGTTTCTGACAACGCAGAGCATCGCAAGAAAATCCGCGAGCTTATGTTTAAAACAGGTGTTGTAAAATCCTCTGCCACCAAAGAAGAGGACAGTGTATATCGAATGTACTACGACTTTGCAGAAGCCTGCACAAAGCTTGCACCCCACCGCACTCTTGCGATTGACAGAGGTGAGAAGGAGGGCTTTTTGTCGATTTCTGTCGAATGTGACGAAGAAAAGATTTTGTCCTACCTGAAAAGAAAGGAAATATCGAAAGAGGCGGCTCCTTCATCCTCTTATGTTGAGCAAGCCGTTGTTGATGCATACTCAAGGCTTATTCAGCCATCGGTAGAACGCGAAATCCGAAACGAGCTGACAGATGCCGCCCAGGAGCAGGCAATGATTGTATTTAAGTTTAACCTTAAAAATCTTCTTATGCAGCCGCCCATCCACAACAAGGTTGTAATCGGGCTTGACCCGGGATACCGTACAGGCTGCAAGGTTGGCGTTGTAGATGCAACAGGAAAGGTTTTAGACACAGGTGTTATCTTTGTTACGCACTCCGACGCTCAAAGGGAGGCTGCAGCAAAGTATATTAAGGAGCTTATCGCAAAATATAACGTTGACCTTATTTCTATCGGCAACGGCACTGCATCAAAAGAAACAGAGATGTTTGCAGCGGATGTATTAAAGAGCCTTCCGGACACAAAGGTGCGCTATATAATTACAAACGAGGCAGGTGCCTCTGTTTACTCGGCATCAAAGCTTGGTGCAGAGGAATTTCCTGACTTTGACGTAACCAAAAGAAGCGCAATATCTATTGCCAGACGTGTTCAGGACCCACTTGCAGAGCTTGTAAAGATAGAGCCAAAGGCGATTGGCGTTGGACAGTATCAGCACGATATGAACCAGAAGAGGCTCGGCGAAACACTCGGCAGCGTGGTAGAGGACGTGGTAAACAGTGTAGGTGCCGATCTCAACACCGCATCTGCTCCTCTTCTTTCTCATATTTCGGGTATTTCGTCGGCAATAGCCAAAAATATCGTAGCATACCGCGAAGAAGAGGGCGCGTTTACTTCAAGAGCCCAGCTTAAAAAGGTGCCAAAGCTTGGCCCCAAAGCCTTTGAACAGTGCGCAGGCTTTCTCCGTATAAAGGACGGTAAGAACCCACTTGACAACACCTCTGTCCATCCCGAAAGCTATGATGCCGCAAAGATTGTGCTTGAAAAATGCGGATATGCCGCGGCAGATATTAACGCAAACAACCTCTCGGCTCTGCCTCAAAAGGCATCGGCATACGGAATTGACAAGCTTTCAGAGGAGACAGGCGTTGGCGTACCGACCCTTAAGGATATAATTGATGAGCTTGTAAAGCCGGGCAGAGACCCAAGAGACGAGATTGAACAACCCGTTCTTCGCTCGGATGTAATGAGTATCGAGGACTTAAAGGAAGGCATGGAGCTTACGGGAACAGTCAGAAACGTTATTGACTTTGGCGCTTTTATAGACATTGGCGTGCATCAGGATGGTCTTGTGCATATTTCTCAGCTTTCAGACAAATTTGTAAAGCACCCAATGGATGTAGTTTCTATCGGCGATATAGTAAAGGTAAAGGTTTTGGAGGTTGATACAAAGAAAAACCGCATTAGCCTTACTATGAAGGGAATATAAGAATTGTCGCAATCAATGACATGTCTTCCCTAACGAAGTGGAGAATCTTTGTAAAATTCTCAGAATGACATAATGTGGTGCGACGACTTTTAGTAAATTTATAAATACGACAATGTTTCACGTGAAACAACAAAAATCTTCAAAAAAGATTTGTTTCACGTGAAACATTTTTTGTTTTACCACTTGAAGTCTTTTAAGATTTGTGATACAATATCAATAATAAATAATTACGAACATACATTGGCAAAGAGAGGTGCAGTATGGCTAAAGTAATTGCAATTGCAAACCAAAAGGGCGGTGTAGGAAAAACCACAACCGCAGTAAATTTAAGCGCTTGTCTCGGACAGAAGAAAAGGAAGGTTCTCGTAATTGATGCCGACCCTCAAGGAAATACATCAAGCGGACTTGGTATCTCTGTTGGTGATGACGATTATTCTACCTACGATTGCATTGTAAACAACGTTTCTTTAAAAGACGCAATGATAAAGTCAGACTACGACAATCTTTGGGTGTGCCCTGGCTCTATTGCGCTTGCCGGAGCAGAGCTTGAGCTTGTAGACAGAGAAAACCGCGAGTTTCAGCTAAAAGAACGGATTGAAGAGGTACGGAATGACTTTGACTTTATAATCATTGACTGTCCGCCGTCTTTAGGCCTTATTACTCTTAATTCGCTTGGCGGCGCAGACAGTGTGCTTATCCCTATACAATGCGAATATTACGCCTTAGAGGGGCTAAGTCAGCTGACAAGAACTGTTAAAATGGTAAAGCAATCCCTTAATAAATCTCTTAAGATCGAGGGCGTGCTGCTTACTATGTATGATGCGAGAACAAAGCTTTCGGGACAGGTTGTAGAGGAGGTCCGCAAATACTTTGCCGCCACCGTCTATGATACAGTAATCCCCCGAAACGTGCGGCTTTCCGAGGCTCCAAGCTACGGGCAACCGATTATAGCCTTTGACAAAAACTCCAAAGGCGCAAAATGCTATAAAAAGCTTGCAGCAGAGGTTATTAAAGCAAATAGCCCGGTTGCACGGAAAGGATAGTGATTAAATGGCAGAAAAGAAAACCAAGAAAACAGGTCTCGGCAAGGGTCTTAACGCCCTTTTCACCGAGCCTGCAGGAGAAATCGTTTCAGGCATTGATAAAATAGGCAATATCTCATCCTCGGATAGCGTTAAGCTTATACCCATTGCAGATATTGAGCCTAACAAAAACCAACCACGAAAAGAGTTTGACGAGGACAAGCTTGCCGCTCTTTCGTCTTCAATAGAAGAGCACGGCGTTGTCTCGCCGATTATTGTTGTTCCAACTGCGAACGGAACATACAAAATAGTTGCAGGAGAGCGAAGATGGCGCGCTTCAAAATTAGTGGGACTTCACGAAATCCCTTGTATTATCAAGGATTTTAAGGACCAGGAAGTAATGGAGATTGCTCTTGTAGAGAATCTGCAACGAGAAGATTTAAACCCCATAGAGGAAGCAGAAGGCTACCGTCAATTAATGAACGCCTTCTCTCTTACACAGGAGGAAATTTCAAAACGAGTAGGCAAAAGCCGCAGTGCCGTAGCAAATGCTTTGCGTCTTAACAACCTATGTGACACAGTAAAAGAGATGGTGCAAAAGGACAAGCTGACTCAGGGCCACGCAAGGGCGCTTCTCACTCTTGACGAAAAAACCCAGATAGAGCTTGCCGAGAAGATTATAGAAAACGACCTAAACGTGCGTCAGGCAGAGGCGCTTGCACAAAATGCTTCTGTCGACAAAAAACCTGTGTCGAAAAAGCAGTCAAATCCGCTTATGCAAAAATACTACAAGGAACTTGAGGGAGACCTTTCTTCAAGATTTGGCACAAAGGTAAAAATAAGCGAAAGTTCTAAAAAGGGTAAAATTGAAATTGAGTATTACAGCAAGGACGATTTAGAAAGAATTCTCTTTGAATTAAGAAGATAATTTGCGCTTTCGACAAATTTCGACAGTTCAAAAACAGGGCTATTTCCCACGCAGACCACTTTGGCAATACAAAACCCTATTTTTGTGTTTGCGACAGTTTTGGACGCGTTTTTGAGCCTTATATAGTTTTAAACAATATATTATGAAAAAGAGGGATATATTTTGAAGGACGACCAGAAAAAAATGGGAAAGCTTGCGACTTATTCCGTCATAATGCTCTTGACGGCCATTATTATAATAATAATAGCTGCAATGGCAGATAACAGGGAAGAAATGTTCCAGAGTCAGATTGAGCAAAAAACCCAGACCAATATGACGATACAAAATGAAATAGTTGCTTTGAAAGACGAAAACTATAACCTGAAGCAGGAAAACGACAAGTTAAAAGGGGAAACAGAGGATTATCTGGCAAAAGAGAATGTTTCAAAGGCAATATCCGACGCCCTGATGCTTTATAATGAAAACAAGGTTGATGAGTCGAAAGCCAAGCTTGGTGAAATTAACACCGACACCTTGCAGGAGGTAACTCTTGACCTTTATAATGTCGCAAAGCAAATAATAAACAGTAAAAAATAACATTATTATTGTATAATCCCCGGCACATAACTAGGAATTGCAACAAAAATTAAAAACGCTCAGCACGAAATCCTAAAATATATTTTTGAAAGGAAGTTTTACTAATGATTGATATGAAGTTACTCAGAACAGAGACCGAGGCAGTAAAGGCCGCACTTGCACGCAGAAAAGAAGTTGTCGGCATTGACGGACTTCTTGCTCTTGACAAGGAAAAACGTGAAATTATGTACGAGGCAGAACAGAAAAAAGCCGAGCAGAACGCGGTTTCCAAGAAAATTCCTGCGATGAAAAAGGCAGGCGAGGACACCACCTCTGTTTTTGAAGAAATGAAGCTTTTGTCAGAACAAATTAAGGCTCTTGATGAAAAAATCCGCGAGCTTGACGAGAAGATTGACGCGATTTTATACACAATTCCAAATATCCCAAACAGTTCTGTCCCCGACGGCGATACAGACGAAGACAACATAGAAATTCGCCGTTTTATGGAGCCGACAACCTTTGATTTTGAGCCAAAAGCTCATTGGGACCTTGGCGGCGACCTTAATATAATCGACCCTGAAACCGCCGCAAAAATTACAGGTACACGCTTCACTGTATACAGTGGCGCAGGTGCAAGGCTTGAAAGAGCAATCGTAAACTTCTATCTTGATACACACGGCGAGAAGAACGGATATAAGGAAATCTTTCCGCCATTTATGGTGCACAGAAACAGTATGGTGGGCACAGGTCAGCTTCCTAAGTTTGAAGAGGATGCTTTTAAGGTTGCAAACACAGATTATTTTCTTGTTCCAACCGCAGAGGTACCTGTTACAAATATGCACCGTGACGAAATTTTAGACGGCTCAAAGCTGCCTTTGAAATACTGTGCATACACCGCTTGCTTCCGTGCAGAGGCAGGCTCTGCCGGCAGAGACACAAGAGGTCTTATCCGTCAGCATCAGTTTAACAAGGTAGAGCTTGTAAAATTTACAAAGCCTGAAGAATCATACGATGAGCTTGAAAAGCTTGTAGCAGACGCAGAATCTGTTCTTAAACTCTTAAAGCTTCCTTATCGCGTAGTAAAAATCTGTATTGGGGACCTTGGTTTTACCGCAGCTATGAAGTACGATATCGAAGTATGGATGCCAAGCTACAACCGCTTTGTAGAAATCTCATCCTGCAGTAACTTTGAAGACTTCCAGGCACGCAGAGCAAACATTAAGTTTAAGAACTCACCAAAGGACAAGGCACAGCTTGTTCATACACTCAACGGCTCAGGCGTTGCAATCGGCAGAACAACCGCCGCAATACTTGAAAACTACCAAAATGCCGACGGAAGCGTAACAATCCCTGAAGTTCTTCGTCCATATATGGGAGGTCTTGAGGTTATTAAGCCCTAAAAATCCTGTCTTTTATAAAATAACACACTATTCATACCGCAATAGTAGGAATTAAAAGGTGATAAAATGAAAAATTACAGTATAAGCAACGAAAAATTTACAGTTGTTGTCTCAGCCATTGGCGCAGAGCCCAAATCCATTAAAAACAGTTCAGGAATTGAATATCTGTGGCAGGGAGACGAAAGATATTGGGAAAAACAAGGCCCAACACTTTTCCCATACATCGGCAGACTGTATAAGGGTGTCTACACATATAAAGGTGATACCTATGCTTTTCCTATACACGGATTTGCTCCAACATCGGAGTTCGAGGTTACAGACCACACCGACACGTCTGTTACGATGGTATTGAGGTCAAGCAATGAAACCCTTGAGATATATCCTTTTGACTTTGAATTCTCTGTTATCTATGCTGTGACGGATGACACACTTACAATAGGATATATAGTTAAAAACCTCTCAGATAAAACAATGTATTTTGGTGTCGGTGGGCATCCCGGAATTAACGTTCCTCTTGAGGATAATCTTAAATTTGAGGACTACTATCTTGAATTTGAGGGCGGACATTTGCCCCGTCGCATTATATTTTCCGAGAACAAATTTGTAGATGGTGATGCTCCATATACTTTGGATGATAAAAACCGAATACCGCTTACCCACCCTCTCTTTGATGATGACGCAGTTGTCCTCAAGGACTCAGGCAATAGAGTTACCCTCAAATCAGACAAGGGTACACACGGCGTTGAGGCCGTTTTCCCTGATATGGATTACGTCGGTTTCTGGCATACACCCGAATCAGATGCCCCCTATGTCTGCATAGAGCCATGGTCATCTCTGCCGGCACAGGAAGGCATAATAACCGAGCTTGACAAACAGGATAACCTGATTTCTCTAGATAGCGGTAAAACATATAAAAGCAGTTGGACATTAAGAATGTTTTAGCATAAACGAGGATTAAATATGATTGATGTAATTGCATTGGGCGAGAGCCTGATTGACTTTTCCCATTGCGGAAAAAGTGAATGCGGACTGAATGTTTTTGAACAAAACCCCGGTGGCGCACCCGCAAATGTGCTTGCAACCGTTTCAAAGATGGGCGGAAGCTCTGCTTTTATCGGCAAGGTTGGTGATGACCAGTTTGGTCGATTTCTTAAAGATACAATGGAGACAAGCGCTATTGATTGCAGCGGTATGATTCTCTCAAAAGATGTGCCAACCACCCTTGCTTTTGTGCATCTGAGCAACACGGGCGACCGTTCTTTCAGTTTTTACAGAGACAAAACTGCAGACCTGCTCTTAAACTGGAGCGAGATTGACAAAAATCAGCTTAGCAACTGCAAAATCTTTCATTTTGGCAGTTTGTCCCTTATTTCAAACCCATGCAAGTCGGCAACAATGAAGTCAGTAAGGGCAGCGAAAAAGAACGGAGCAATAATCAGTTACGACCCCAACTATCGCCCGCTTTTGTGGAGTGATGAAAAAACTGCAGTAAAAGAAATGCTCAAACCGCTTCCTGTTGTAGATTTGCTAAAGGTCAGCGAGGAAGAGCTTGAACTTCTTACAGGTACTGCAGACCTTGAAAATGGCGCAGACAAACTTTTGTCCTACGGAATTAGCTTTGTTGCAATCACCCTTGGCGAAAAGGGAAGCTATTTTGCAACAAAAAATCACAAAGGATATGTAAAGACCATAAATGTAGATGCCGTTGATACAACGGGCTCAGGCGATGCCTTCTGGGGAACCTTACTTTATCAGCTAAAGGATATGAACAAAGAAGAAATTGCAAATCTTGCATATGAGGATTTAGAAAAAATTGTTAAGCTTTGCAACGTTGCAGGAAGCCTGACGGCAACAAAAAAAGGTGCGATTCCTGCCATCCCCAATAAGGAGACGGCAACGAGCCGCCTTGCGGAATTGATGTAA
>JAZNCD010000010.1:0-6156 GCA_045587365.1 Clostridia bacterium | reverse complement strand
TCTGTTACAATACAGCTGAACTTGTAATCAGATGTAAGCTTGTTTTCATCAACTGCAACTGACAAGGTATCTGTATAATAGCCTTCTGCCCATGGAAATGCTTCTGTAATCATTAGTGGGATTTCATTATCAGGAGTCTGTATCAGCCATTGATATGTAAATGGTCCGTTTTCACCCTCTGCCACCACCTTAAACTTTGCTTTTTCTGCGTGTTTTGCGCTCACATTTTTTGGTTGCTCAGTTATAACAATATCCTTAGGAAGTAGCTTTGCCACATTTGAACTTACGCTATAACTTCCTTGTGTCACCTCACATTTATATTCACAGTGACTTATGAAATCAGCCTTCTCAACCTGTATTTTCAGTGTTGATGTTGTAGCACCCTTTGCCCATGTGTCGGTCGGCTCGATTTTTTTCCAACCGTTTGTGTTGTCATTTTTTATGTACCACTGATAGGTTGCATCGCTGTTTCTCGTACGAGCATAGAATGAAACTTCTTCACCATAGTTTGCACGGACAGTATTTGGCTGATATGCGAGATATGGTGTTGTTTTAGGAACAACATACATATTACTTGCTGTTTTGGTAAAGCCTGTAGCATCAGTTATTATGCACTTATATGTCATACGTTTTGAGAATTCAGCTTCATCGACAAGGATTTCTACGCTACCTTCATCTACTTTATACTTGTTATCGCTCTTAAGTTCTGTATAGTCGCCAAAGTTTTCACTCTTATACCATTCATATGTGTATGGAGCTTTGCCACCGAAAACATTGACCTGCACATATGTTTTATCTCCAACATCTGCGGAGTATCTGCAAGGTGTAATATGCATCCATGCCTTAAAGCCATAATTGCCCATGTTTATAAGTCTTTCTGCCAGTGTTTCTCCAAGATTTTCAACTACCCATGAATCATATGGTATCGACTCAGGATTTTCTATCAGGATTCCGCAATAATCGTTTTCCTTTACCTCATCAATGGATTTTTTGAACATTTCGATTTTTGTAGCAACGCCGAAAACCTCAATGCCGTGTGATGGCATATGCATTGAAACTGTTTCGCCGACTCTTAAAGCACCTTTTTCAACTCTGCCCGTGAAAATGTAACCGGAATTGTATTTGGTAACATTCTCGGGCTTGAATATAAATACCTTTTCGGGTATTGTCACCGCTTCGGATTTCACTTCCTGACCAAGGCTATCTGTAATCTTACAGTAGAACTGACTTGTTGTTACATTGTCAATATCAAAAACAAGAGAAAGAGTATTAGTTTTAGCGCCCTTTACATAATCGGATTCGGTAAATTCAGTAAATCCGTTATATCTGTCTCTTGTACCCCAAGAATATGTATATGGTGTTTTTCCACCTGATGCTTTGACTGTATATGTAAGTGTTTCGCCTTCATCGGCAGAATCAATCCTTTCCGGCTCCACTACTATCTCGAAAGGCTCATACATATCAGGTGTTTCAGGTGTTTCTGCTGATTTTTCATCTTCCTTTATTTCCGGAGCAGGTTCTGCATCCTCTGGAATTTCAAGCTTTTGTTCTTCTTTTGGTTCTTCAGTTTTAGGTTCTTCTGTCTTTGGCTCTTCGGCTGTTGTTTCCATACTGAACTTAACACGCTTGGTTTCATCCATCATTCTTGTAATGATTGCCGCAACCTCACATCTTTTGATGTTATCCTCCGGCTTGCAGTTGTGCTTTGCATCCACACCTGTCAGAATTCCCGCACGATAGAGCTTGTATATACTGATTGAACTCTCGTGAACCATAGGAACATCGGGAATAGAGCCGTCAGGAACATTGTTTATACCTTTAAGAGCCTCATCGGGAAGAGCGTTTGCGAATATTTCCATATATCCCGCTCTTGTAGCTTTTTCATTGATGTCGCTAACCTTATAGAAGAAATTTTCTGTTATTATTCCGTGGTCTTTGGCATAATCAACATAAATTTGATACCAAGGATTTCCGCCGGGCACAAGATATACGCTTCCGTCTTTGTAAAGCTGATACATACAAGCCGCAAGCTTGATTGCTTCAGCATATGTAAGGTTATCATCGGGAGCGAAGGTTGCTTCGGTTTTTCCGTTGATAATACCAAGTCTTACCGCATTATCCACATCTTCGTAGTACCAACTGTCAGGTTTTACATCGGTAAATTTGGAATAGTGTTCCGCATTTACAACCGATGCAAAACTCATAATCATTGTTAAGCATAAAATAAATGATAAAATTCTTTTCATAATTTCCCTCCAAATTAAAAACTTCCGCCTCGTCCGCCGTGAGTTCTGCCTGAAGATGATGTATGTGTTCCCGAATTCGATTTCGGTTTTTCGGTTTTCGTAATCCTTGAATACAGAAACAAATCTCTTGAAGTCGTCAGCTTCATACTGCCGGGCTTTATATAATTTGCCGCATAATCGTTTTCTACCGCCGTTTTCATTTTTTTGAGTTTTCTTTTCATCATCCAAAATGCTATCAGAAGCGGTACAATAAGGCATACTATAATGACGCCAAACAGATATTTCATACTGTATTGCTTTTCGTTGTAAGGCTTGCCGTCCTTTGCCATTTGGAGAAGTTCTTCTGTCGTTTCTATATATTCTTCAAATGCTTCATAATAATCGTTTTCCGAAAGATGTGGCACAACCTTGCTCTCCAAATATGCAAGTCCATTTGAATTAAAATACTGGAGTCCTTTGCCATGTGTTGTAAAGTGATATTCACGGGTATCGGAGCATATATAAAGCATTATGCCGTCATCATTTTCGCCTGCTCCGTAGCCTTGATAATCGTAAATATCGTCTGCACTTGCTTCAGCTGTGCTTGATGTCATATCGCTTTGGGTATAAATTGCTACCTCAAAATCATATTCGTTTCTGACTTTATCAAGCTTTTCTGTAAGTGATGCAAGCTCCGATTGCATCAAATATTCTGCTTCATCCACAATTGAAGGATTTTCAAATGATGCATATACGGGCAAAAACAGAGTGAGCAAGAGTAGAGTAAGTAAAACACAAGAAAGTAATTTTTTCATATATCGACCACCCCCCTTAATGTAACAGTAGCCAGCCGATAGCCGCTGCTGCCACATATGCGATTCCTGCCACTTTCGCAAAATATTTCCACTTTTTGCTGTTATCAACAGGATATTCACCAACGACTTTTCCTGTTTGTCCGTTAATAGCAAATTTATACATTTTATCCATATACTTAATATTGAGCATCCATACAGGAAGGAGGGAATATCTTATCTTGCCGTTTGAAAAGCTTACCCTTGAGTTTTCGGGAATTACTGCTGTGTAACGGTTGGTAGTGTCATTAAATGCCTCAATGGTTGAATTTTCAACTCGCTCATTTGCTCGTTCAATACTTTCTTCAGCCGAAACATCATATTTGTCAGCAAAGTATCCCGAAAGATAAGCTCCTGAAAATTCAACGGCATCTTCATAGTTAAAGGGTTCTACAGCCTCCATATAACTATCTTCAGCCTTTTTAGAGGCATCCACAGGGATATTGGCAAAGCCAACAGTACCACTTCTGAATAACTTAAAATAATCAGTTTTAGTGTAATTATAATTTGAATCGCTCCATGCGGTTATCCTTTCTGCATTGTAGCTTACTGCCGCATCACAGTCGCAATCAAACATCCAGAACGGAACATATACGCCAGCCATCTCTTCAATTTTTCTTTTATTCTTAAATTCATCGGGCAAAAACGGTGCATTTTTGAAATCACCCTCAAAAGCCTCTATTGCAGATTTTTTATTTAGCTTAAACGGAATTATGTAATCAGGCTTTAGTGTTCCTTCAAATTGTCCTTTGACAATAGTGGAGTTGCCGCAATATGGACAAACTGTGGAGCCAAGTGTATCATCGCCCTGAATTTCTGCTCCGCAGGAGGGGCATGAATAATTTGAAAGAGTAACCTCGTTTGTGTCTTCATAATTTCTTGGCGTATAGCTTTCCCAATCGTATTTTGATGTGCCACCGGAATCGGCAGAGCCTTCTGTCATTTGCTGCATCGTTTCAAGTGGGAATGTATTGTCGCAAGACTCACATGTTAAGTTCTGCGTTTCGGCATCAAACACTAAAGGCGCCGTACAACAAGGACATTTATAATTTTGTACCACATCCATGGAATTTACCTCCCTTCATAATGGTAGAGTACTTATTTTGCGATTTTTATCTCGTTGTTTGCCTCAGCACATTTTGTGCAGCAAACTCCGCCACCAAGCTCGTCTGAATATACGGAGCAATCCTCGCAAATCATATCCCCACATATTTCGCAACGGTTAAGGTTCAGTCGAACTTCATTATTTGCACGTTCATAAGCCTTGCCGTGCTCACTTGCATAGATAATAGCTCTTGCTTCTTTTTCATCATTGGACAGAAACGTTTTCTGTGCAAAGGCACTGTTGAAGTCATAAGCCTGTGTTTGGATTGCCTTACCACAACAGTCGCAATAGAAAACAAACTTAAACTGTTTCATTGACGATTCGTCTGTGTATTTTTTTGTGATTGGACTCAGCATCGTACTACCTCCTTTATCTATAATATAATTTTACTTAAAAACATTAATTTTGTATATTAGCCCTATGGCTACTTTTGCTGATTTGAGGGGTGGACTTAGGGCTACTTTTTGGAATTTTAGGGGGTAGACCCAGGGCTACCATGCCTGATTTTTGCACAAAAAAACCGCCCATTTTTCAATGGACGGCAAATTTGTCAGTTTTAGATATATTTTTTAATTTAGCATATAGTTCAAATCGGTTTGCTACATTGAACTTTGCATAAATGGAGCTTGTATGTTTTTTGATAGTGCTCTCGGTTACAAACAACTCTTCTGCAATTTCTTTTCGTTGTTTGTTTGCAAGCAATTTTATCAGGACCTCTTTTTCTCTTTCGGTAATCTTATTCATAATTTTCTCACAGGCCAATATGTGGTCAATATCTTTTTCACTAAAGAGTGCTGAGCTATCATCATCCGACTGAATTGTTCCTGACAAATATTCCTCTGCTTTTTTTGAAGTGTTTGCAATTATGATGCTTCCATTTTCACCACGTATACCGTACTCTTGCAGGATACCATACAAAAGCAAAACGAAAAGCTCGGATATTACATAAGACACGGTTAAAATTTCAAATCCGCGAGGCAGAAACCGCTCTGCAAGCCATATAATAATACTGCAAAGCACAGCGCACAGCAAAAATGTTGTGTGAAGCGTGGATGTGATTTTCTTTTTTACTGTGGCGTATATAATTACAACCAACATTAAAGCGAAGTACCAGAATAGATATATGTAATAGAGTATGTGCATTGGTCCGTAATCACGAATAAGCTTTGTGACACCATCTACAACCTCAATTGAAACATTTTTATAATACCAAGGCAAAAGTCCCGGTGTAAGTGTTACAAAAAGCACTGCCAAGCTGACAACAGAAAGTGTAGGCAGAATCCACTTTTTGTAATTTAGATTACACAAATCAAATATCATTTTAAGCATTAACAACGGCAGAAAAACCTGTCCTAAATACGCTACCCTGTTACCATTAAGGGCAAAGGAAAGGCTTGGTGCAACCGAAATCAGAAACTGACCTAAGTTACACACGAACACTGATACAAATAAAAGTAATAAACATATATCTTTTTTTCTATCAACTGCGAGGCATACACCAATCAAAACCAGCGATATGACGCAGAGGATTCCATAAGCTATACTCATATTAAATTCCTCCATCATATATTCGTATTGTCAGATAAGTCTATTTCTATTCCATTTCTTTGGCAGAAAGAATAGAACTTGCCGAGCAGAGCAAGCTGCGGTTTTCTGTTTTCACGTTCCCATCTGCTTACTGTTGCAAAGGAAATACCCATTTGACGTGCAAGCTCCTCCTGACTGAGCTGCAGATGCATACGAACAAACTTTACCTGATCCTGAAAGTCCATTGTCTTAACTTTTAATAAACTTACGTTTTTCACAACAGCACCTACCCGAATAAATTTCATAATATATCACATTATGGCATAATTTATCATAATTTTCAATAGATTTGAGAAATTCCATCATTTTGACGATGATTTTTTGTAAAACAAAATGCACCGTTTTGATAAAAAAATCAAGTCAAAAGCGGTGCATTTATTTTTAGAGA
>JAZNCD010000009.1:0-10358 GCA_045587365.1 Clostridia bacterium | reverse complement strand
CAAAGCTTATATTTTTTAAAAATCTTATTAAAATACGACTGTGACGAAAAACCTACACTGTACGCCGTCCCTGATACACTCTCTCCCATTTTCAGCAAATCCTCTGCCTTACATATCCGCACAAAATTTAAATACTCTGTGAAAGTGCAATTGCAAACCTTTTTAAACAGGCGGCAAAAATACGCCTTATCAATATTTAATACTGCAGCTGCATCTGATACAGATATCTGCCTGTCAAAATTCTCTTCGACAAATCTTATAACAGGCATAACCTTTGCTATATTTTGAAAGTTATCAAGCCTTGCATCCTCGGACACAATTCCATTTCGATACAAAACCGCCATAATCATATGCATATTTGCAGACATAAAATACTCAAAAGCTATTCTCTTTTGACTATCTTCCTCTACCATTTTAACTATCAGGTCTCTTAGCTCCGTCGCACAGTACAATCCCTCTTTAAATACATAACACAGATTGTCCATAGCACCGCATAATCGGAAAAGGTATTTTAAATCCCCTCTTACCTCAAAAGGTGATTTAAACTGAACAAGCAAATAAGATGTCTCCTTATAGGCAATCGTCTTATGGGGTACAAGGCTGTTCACAAACATAACATCACCTGGACAAAGCCTGTAAGTAACATTCTCTATTACAACATCAAGGGCATCCCTTTGACAATACATAAGCTCATATTCCTCATGAAAATGCAAGTCTACTACCTTGTCAGTCTGGTCTTCAGCCTTTCCGGGCAAAAGGTCTCCTGATACATGAATAGAAAACTTATCATTACTAAAGACAATATGCTCGTTTTGCATATTTACACCTCCATAAGTTTACAGAAGTTCCATCTCTGTTCTTATTGCATCATCAGGAGCAGACTTTTTCTTAAAATTACACATTTCCTGCAAGCAAATACAATGCAGCTGTTTCTGCAACAAATATCAGGGGGACAAGAATACGAAACTTCTTTTTTGATGTTTTGTGATTAAACAAGATCATTCCAAGCATTGCTCCGCATCCGCCAAATAAAGTCGTGCAAAGCAACAAGGTTGCCTCGCTTACGCGTCTTCTTCCTCTTTTTGCCCTCATTTTGTCAAACCCATAAACAAACATAACAACAATGTTCCACGCCAACATTAAAATCATATAACTACTCATAATAATCCCTCCCACACATCTGTGCTGATTGCTATATCAGTCCGATAACTTCGCAATACTGAAATCACCGACGGGCTTTATCCATTTTCGGGTTTTAAAATGCCTGAAGCACATTATACACTTTGGTATATCCTCAATAAGATACTCAGTAAGCAGCACAACAGGGAAAGAAAGCTTCAGCAAAAATGCTGCAACAAATGTTGCCGGTATGGCAAGAAACCACAGTGATACTATATCAAGCTTTGCCCCCGTAAAGGAATCTCCCCCTGAACGGAAAATTGCGCATATCATTGTGTAAGGGATATTCCTGAAACAAAGCTCGACTGCATATATAACAATAATTGTGCGGGCAACAGTTACTGTCTGCTCGGTGATATTGCCGCTCATATTAAACAGATAAACCACCTTTTCGCGGAAGGCAATAACAAAGACTGCAAGAACAACGCTAATCAAGGGCGTTGACCACAAGAGCCGCTTTGAACTTCTGTATGCCTTATCATAATTGCCCTCGCCTATTGTTTTGCCGATAATTACCGCACCGCCGTCATTGAGGCCTATAAACAATATAAGGCACATACTCTCAACCGTTCTGAGTATGGTACAGGCGGCAAAATTTTCGTGGCCTGTATTAGAATAAATGACATTATTACATACAGTGCCAAGCCCCCATAAAAGTTCGTTTATGATAACGGGAGATGCCTTGACCATAAACCTTTTATAATCAATAAATTTAAAATCAAGATATTTTCCTATGGGCATCACTATTATATTCTTTTGATAAATTGAAATACTGACCAGAAGCACTAGTCCTATCCACGCAGAAATGGCAGTGGCAAGGGCTGCACCTTCCACCCCCATCTCGGGAAAACCAAATTTACCAAAAATCATTGCATAGTCAAGAATGATATTTACAAAAGTAGATATTCCTGATGCAACCATCGGCAGTTTAACTCTCTCGGTTGAACGCAAAACCGTACTCAAAACCGACGAGAGAGCCGTTGCAGGATATGCAAAAGCGAGAATCCTGAGATAATCAGACCCCGTTCTTACCACATCGGCGTTACGATTGAATATCCTCATAATAGCAGATGGAAAACTAAGGGCACCAATCATAAAAATCAACGCCGCCACAAGCGCCGTAGCCACTGCAATTTTACAGGTTTTGCGTATATTTTCGGTCTGTCCTGCACCCCAATACTGAGCAATAAACAAGGCAGAACCTGAGCATAGCCCAAAGGTTATCATATTTAAAAGCCAGTTCCATTGAAACGCCATACCCGAGGCTGCCAGTGCCACATCGCCGAGCTGACTCATAAACCATGTATCTACAAATGTAAGTGAATTTATAAGAAGATGCTGAAAGGCAATTGGAAGTGCAAGACTCATCAGCAACCCCCAAAATTCTCTTCTTTCTTTTTTTATGTTTTCCATTTTTAATTTCCTTTTACTATATATTGCTTATCAATAAAAATGCAGTCTGTCCATAGCCTGACAGACTACATATGTTCAGGGTCGGCGGATAGAAACATTCAGCAAAAGTGCTATAAAGGTTAAAAGCAGCAACATCCCAAAAGTAGCCGAATACCCTCCTGTAACTTCTAAAACCTTGTTTGATGCAGTTGCAATAAAAGACCCAACCATAACCGTAAAGGTCATAAGTGCCATATTGCTTGAAAAATGTTTCATCCCGAAGAACGAGGATGTAAATGCCGCAGTAACCGTAGGACACGCACCATAAGACATACCCGTCAGGCACAAGCCGATAATGCACAGCGGCAGAGAGCAAACTGTTACGGCAAGCAGGGTAACACCTGCGGCACATATAGTCAGTATATTGGCACAGAGCATGGTTTTTCCACGGCCAATTGCATCAAAGACCGCACCTGTAAGAATACGACCAATCCCGTTACAAACAGACAAAACTCCAACCAGCGATACCGCCAATGTCTCAGTAGCATTGACCGACAAAGCCATATCCTTTGTAAAACTGATAACCGAGCTACCCACGGCTGCTAATAAAGAAATACATATAAACGCCATCCAAAAAGATGGGCGACAAAGCATTTGCAAAGGGGTAAACTCCTGTTGCTTAAACTCCTGTGCGTTTGCGTTCTTTTTTGCCTTGGCTTGAGGAAAAACTACATCGGCATTTGGTTTTTTAAGCAGAAATCCCGACAAGGTAATAACCGTAAATATAGCAACACCCAAAACCATATATGTATAGCGCCATCCCAAATTGCTTTTAAACATAGCATCTGCCATATTACCAAGTATCAGAGCTGACGCACCAAAGCCCATCATCAAATAGCCTGAGCACAACCCTTTTTTATCAGGAAACCACCCACTGACGGTGGCTATGACCACGTTGTATGCAATTCCAATACCAAGCCCTGCCAATACTCCGTATGTAATATAGAGCATCCACACAGACCCACTTTGCAAAAGTGCGGTCAGCATAAAACCAAGAGCAGATAAAACGCCTGATACCACAAGAGCAATCCTATGCCCAATGCGCTTTGATATCCGGGCACCAAGCAAGCCCCCGACACAAAAGAATGTCATAGCTATCGTAAAGTTGAGCGCTAGTTCAGATGCACCCCAACCAAACTCCAAAGACAGGGGCGACTTTAAGATAGACCACGCATATAAAACACCTGCAAACAACATTGAAATAACACCAATCGCCATATAAATCCAGCGTATAGAAAGTTTTTGATTTTCTTTATTCATTTATAAATCTCCTATTATGTGCGATTCTACTACAGTATATTATATTTTGGCAAAAAAATCAAGGAAATTACAAGCCAAATATTTTTTCAAGAGCGGTTGCAACCCCTGCATCGTTAACGTGTCCAGTGACAAATGTGGCTATATTCTTTATCTCTTCGATTGCGTTTCCCATTGCCACTCCTATGCCTGCTTTTTCAATCATATCATAATCATTAAGGCTGTCGCCCATAGCGATGCTGTTCTCAGGCTTGATATTTAGAGCATCAAGAACAACCGCTATTGCCCCGGCCTTGGTGTATCCTGCCTGAACTATCTCGGCATATCCGCCGTGCTGCATAACAATAAAGCCATCACCAAGAGCTTCTCCTACCTCTTGCGGGCACTGTCCAAGCAACGTAAACTTCTCCACAAGCATTCCATTCTTTACGATTTGATCAACATTCTCGCGAGTGATACATTGCCATCTTGTTTCTTTATTTTCCTCTGCTTCAACACAGTACATCTCTTCTGTACCCTCGATTATACACTCGTTTTCAAGGTCAAAACATACCCGGCAAAAGCTTTGTACTGATGCAAGCTCTACGGGCTTTGAGAATATCTCTTTTCTATCTATGACAACTCTTGAGCCGGCTCCTGATATAAATCCGTCAAAATGTTTTTCTATATCAATATTTTTAGGCAAATAGGCAGTAGAGCGTCCTGTGTTTAAAAACACCTTGTGTCCTAATTCTCTGACATTTTGAATCACATCAATATTTCTTGCAAGAGCATCATCCGAGCTTCCCATCAATGTTCCGTCAATATCAAGAAAAATCGCATATTTTTCGTTATTCAAACACATTTTTGTCTCTCCTTCACTATAGATAAGGCATGTTTTTTATCATATGCCTCTCTGTAAAACCAATAAATATTTTACCACACAATCATTATAAAATCAACCATAACAGTCTTTATTTCCACCACAAATATTTAATTCAAATCATTTTAATTAAATATCAATATAGTACAAGAATATGTCATTTTATTTGTATAATTATATCAATATAGTTGATATAATTATGTTATTAAAATATCAGGAGGCTTACTATGAATATCGACAACATATTTAAGGAATTAACCTTTGAAGAAAAAGCTCGTTTACTCAGCGGCATTGGCAATATGCAGACCGCTGATATCGAGAGACTGGGTATTAGCCGCAAAAACTTTGCGGACGGCCCTCATGGCACAAGACTTGAAATAAAGGACAACTGCACACATTTTCCAAACCTCTGCAATCTTGCAGCATCCTGGGACAAGGATATGGCATATAAAATGGGTGAGGCACTCGCATATGATTGCATAGAGCACAATGTAGATATGCTTCTTGCACCGGGAATCAACATCAAAAGAACACCCCTTTGCGGAAGAAATTTTGAGTACTTGTCAGAAGATCCTGTCCTTGCAGGAGAACTTAGCGCAAGATACATTGACGGGCTTCAGGATAACGGCGTTGCGGCAAGTCTTAAACATTATGCCGCAAACAATCAGGAAAAAAACAGGACTGAAGTAAACGCCGAGATTGACGAGCGTACATTACGCGAAATCTATCTGAAAGCCTTTGAGATTGCTGTCAAAAAATCAAAACCCGAGAGCATAATGTGTTCATACAACAAAATAAACTCTGTCTGGTGCTCAGAAAACCCCTTTACACTTAAAGATGTTTTAAAAGACGAATGGGGCTTTGATGGTTTTGTTGTTTCTGATTGGGGAGCCGTTCAGGACACAGTAAAATCAATAAGAGCAGGTCTTGACCTTGAAATGCCTGCCAACTATGATATTGTTTCTCAGCTCAAAGCCGGTTACGAAAAAGGTGAAATTACTATGGAGCAAATTGACGATGCCGCAAAGCGCGTCCTTAGGTTCCTCTTAAAAAAGAAGCCCGAAAAAACAGTTGAATATAACAGAGATGAGCAACACATGCGGGCAAAAGAAATTGCTGCATCCGGCGTTGTTTTACTGAAAAACGAGGACAACGTACTCCCTCTTACATCAAAGAAGTACAAGAGAATAGCGGTAGTTGGCGAGTATGCAGATTCTCCTGTAATTGCAGGACAAGGTGCCGCTGAGGTGCATCAGGCCCCCGAATACACCGACAGTCCTCTCGCCGAGCTTAAAAAACTTATGCCCGAAACAGAGTTTGTATATGACGAGGTATACAAAAAAGGTGCCTTCCTTTCAGAGATGGTATGGCCAAGACTGGAAAGCAAGGAATTTGGCGACTTTTTATCAGATGCCGATGCAGTTTTAATTTTTGTAGGCTCTATGGTTTCCGAGGACAGTGAAAAACTTGACAGACGAAGCATTGAATTTAACCCGAATTATAATTTGATAGCAGAAGCAGCTATACGCCGCAACAAAAATGTTGTTCTTGTTCTGCAGACAGGCAGCGCTGTTGTCCTTGGCGATTATATGAACAAAGCACCTGCAATTGCCCAGATGTGGTTTGGTGGTGAGAGCGCAGGCTCAGCAATAGCAGAAGTGTTGTGCGGAGTTGTAAATCCGTCAGGCAAGCTGCCCGAGACCTTCCCAACAAAACTTCGTACTGATATGGAACATTCAGGTTGCGGCCTTACGGTTGAATATAACGAAAAGTTAAATGTAGGCTACAGATACTACGACAAGCACACCGACGAGATTGCCTTCCCCTTTGGACATGGCCTCTCTTATACAGATTTTGAGTATAGCGATTTAAAGGTATCCCCATGGGAGGACAAATCATGTAAGGTTTCTTTCAAGGTAAAAAATATTGGCGGTTGTAATGGTGCAGAGGTTGTGCAGTTATATATCTCAGATGTTGAATCCATTGTCACAAAGCCTATAAAAGAGTTAAAGAAGTTTAAAAAGATATTCTTAAAACAGGGTGAGGAAAAAGAAATCGACTTTACTCTTTGCGCTGATGATTTTGCCTATTATAATGTAACATATCACAAGTGGATAGCCGAGGACGGCGCTTATGATATTCTGATTGGTGCATCCTCTCAGGATATACGCCTTAAAGGCTCGGTCTTTATTGATGGAGAAACACCCTACACTACAATAAAGGCACACGGAGATATGATTGGATAATCAAACCTCAGTCTAAAATGAGTTTAAATATGTATAGTAAATTAACAAAATTTCTTCACAGCCAGTTAGAGATGGGTATACCCGGATTTGATTTTATTTTACCAGAGACGGTGTCCATAAAAAAGGGACAGTGCTGTTTGTTTTTTTATGTTTATCAAATTACGCTTTTTTGATATTGTGTCTCAGGAAAAGTAAATAACCGTAGGATATATATGACATATCCCACCTCTATCTCGCATATATTTAACCAAACGTATTTTAAAGAAATATTGGGAGGCAATTTATGTGAGATGTTATATTGAGGAGCGGACAATTGAACTTGCAAATTATATTATCAGTAATAAATGCACTGTGCGTGAGGCTGCAAAGAAATTTGGAATTAGTAAAAGTACAGTACATATAGTAGGAGTAACATAGAAACTTTTTATATCGACGTGACGTAACTGTGCGCTTTTTAGGGATTTGACAAATTTTAAAATCTTTCGAATAGGTATGTATAAAAATCAAAAACTCAAAAATCCTGAAAACCGCTCAAATAGTGCCTTTCAGGATTTTTTATGCTTCAGTCTAGCTCTTTCTGTATTAAAAATTCAAGATGTAATTGAAACAGTTTTTGTGTACAAATTGACAAACCAATTAGGATATTGATATACATAGAATTTATTCAAAATCGAAAGAGCTTCAAGTTTGAACAAGGATTAAATGCTTTGGTCTGTGCACCCCTTCATTTACCCTAAGGCTTTGATATAATTCCTCAATTGTAAAATGAAACGCAATACCTGTTTATGTTGGTTATAATTTTAAGTGTATAAATTATAGATGCAGGCAAGTGTTGCGTTTAGTTTTGTAAAAAACTCACCGTCAAAATGCTAAATTTTCTCAAAATCATTGAAATTTATGACTAATTATGCTATAATGTGATATATTAGGAAGATTATTCGGGTGGGTGCTGTTGTGGAAAACAAGGTTATATTAAAAGTTAAGACAATGGACTTTCAGGATCAGGTAAAGTTTGTTCGTATGCATCTGCAGCTCAGTCAGGAGGAGCTTGCAAGACAAATGGGTATCTCCTTTGCAACGGTAAGCAGATGGGAACGAGAAAACAGAAAGCCACAGCTTGCTCTGCTCGGCAAGTTCTATTCCTTTTGTCAAAGGAACGGAATAGAAATAGACTTATCTGATAATACGAATATATGATGGAGGAATAAAAAATGAGTATAGCTTATGGAATCCTCTGCGTCATATCACTGGCTTTGATTGGTGTGTGCCTCGCAGTTGATAGAAAAAAAGATATATGCTTGTTGTTATTGTTTATATCGGTGTTTGTGTGTAACTTAGGACAATTTTTGATTTCGGTTGCACCAAGCCTTTCCTCTGCACTTAACGGTAATAGGATTGCATATTTAGGTCAGGTTTTTCTGCCGCTTCTTATGCTGAAAATGATACTGAATTTATGTAGTCTTAATTATAAAAAGTGGCTTCTGCCTACGCTTTCATTTATCAGCATAGCCGTGCTTTTCGTAACACTTACACCTGGATTTTTCCCTTGCTATTATAAAAATGTTTCAATAGAGGTTGCAGATGGAGTAACAAGGCTTATTCGTGATTACGGCCCTTTGCACTTACTCTACTACATATATCTGCTTTCGTACTTTGCTTTAATGCTGATTGTAATTATACATTCTGCAGTTAAAAAGAAAATAACATCTACACTCCACACAACCTTCTTATTGTGTGCGGTGCTGTGCAGTATTATAATATGGTTTGCAGAACAGTTCTTTCCTCGTGGATTTGAATTTTTAACGGTGTCCTATGTGATTTCTGAGCTTTTCATTTTGCTTTTGTACGGAATTTTACAGGAGTACGGTATCAGGGGTGAAAACGGAAGCATCATAATCGCAAACACTTCAAAGAAAGCAGAAGAATATCTGTCGGGAGCGATTCAATCTGACGATGATAGCACAGCACTTTTTAGTGAAAAAGATATTGACTGCATATTAGCATGCGAGAAAATCGTCAGTCGGATTACCGAAAGAGAAAAAGAGGTCTTGATAAAATTGCTTGCCAACAAACAACGAAAAGAAATTGCAGACGAGTTGTTTGTAACCGAGAGCACTATCAAAAAGCATACAAGTTCCATTTTTACAAAGTTTAATGTGACAAATCGATTTGAACTCTATGCCAAATTAAAAAAATATATCTAAACTAAACAAAATTTGCCGTCCATTGAAAAATGGACGGTTTTTTTGCGTAAAATCGACCATGGTAGCCCTAGGTCCACCCCTCTGTATCAATAAAAGTAACCCTAAGTCTACCCCCTGAATCATATAAAGTAGCCCCAAGGCTAATATACAAAATAATGTTTTTTAAGTAAAATTATATTATAAACAAAGGAGGTAGTGCGATGCTTAGTCCAATAACAAAAAAATACACAGACGAATCATCAATGAAGCAGTTTAGGTTTACATTCTACTGCGACTGTTGCGGGAAACCTATTCCTGCACAAGCCTATGATTTTAACAGCGCCTTTGCACAGAAAACTTTTTTGTCAAATGACGAAAAAGAAGCCCGCGCAATAATTTATGCTAATGAACATAGGCTGGCGTATGAACGTGCAAACAATGAAGTACGACTGAACCTGAATCGTTGCGAAATATGCGGAGATATGGTTTGCGAGGATTGCTCCGTATATTCAGAAGAGCTTAGTGGCGGAGTTTGCTGCAAAAAATGTGCGGAAGCAAATAATGAGGTGAAAATTGCAAAATAAGCATTCTGCCATTATGAAGGGAGGCAAATTCCATGGACGTGGTGCAAAATTATAAATGTCCTTGTTGTACGGCACCTTTAGTGTTTGATGCCGGAACGCAGAACTTGATATGTGAATCCTGCGATAATACGTTTCCTCTTGAAATTATACAGCAGATGGCAGAGGGCAACGAAAATGCAGGCGGTGCATCAAAATACGATTGGGAGAGCTACACGCCAAGAAATTATGAGGACACAAATGAAGTTCACTTGGCAAATTACTCCTGCCCGTCCTGCGGAGCGGAGATTCAGGGCGATGATACACTTGGTTCAACGGTGTGTCCGTATTGCGGGAACTCTACGATTGTCAAAGGTCAGTTTGAAGGAACACTCAGACCGGATTACATAATCCCGTTCAAATTCAACAAGAAAGCGGCAATCGAAGCTTTTGAAAAAGATTTCAAAAACGCACCGTTCCTTCCCGATAGCTTTAAGAGTAAAAAGAAAATCGAGGAAATGGCAGGAGTGTATGTTCCGTTTTGGATGTTTGACTGCGACTGTGATGCAGCAGTAAGCTATACTGCCGAAAGAGTTACAGCCTGGAGCGATTCGAACTA
>JAZNCD010000008.1:0-37807 GCA_045587365.1 Clostridia bacterium | reverse complement strand
CTTGATCCTGAAGTTTCAGTTAACGAAACAACAGGTGTTATCGAAAGTGTTACACTTAAAGAAAAGGTTACAGTTGGCGAAGCTGAGTACAATGTAACAAATAATGTTACCGTTTCAGACTCTGCACTTACTTATGATGCGAACTCAGGGGTTATCACATATAACTACGATCCTTATGCAGAGGATGCACGCTTCGTATCAAAGGCAGTTGTTACAACAAGCATTTCTTCAACCGGTAGCATCAAGAAGACAGAGACAGTTTACTTTATCCCGGCAAATACAAAGATTTCATTTGGTAACGTAACAGCTATCGCAAACGGTGATGGTGATGACGCGTTTGGAACTAAAGCAGATTTTGAAAATGCATTGGCAAACAATAGCACTGAACTTCTTGCAACTCGTGTAAATGCTTTAAATGCAGTTCTTGGTAGAAAAGCCAATATTGCTCAGGAATTTGAAACTCTTGATTATGACCAGAATACTACAATTACTCTTAACGAGTACAGAATCTTTAAGCTTATGCTTGACAATGATGCAGATAATCACCCTGCATTCCTGTATGAGAACGTAATTGGTAATAGAGATGATTACAAAGTTAGCGAGTAATACGGCAAGTTAATCGAGACAGAATTATGTTTTTCTTATCTGCCGACATTTGTCGGCAGATAAGAAATAAAAAATGAATCTTCCCTACGAGGGAAATGAAAAAAGAGAAAAAATTAATTAAAAATAAAAAACGCGGGCAACCCCCGCAAGAAAAGGAAGAGGTTTTGAAATGAAAAAATGTTTAAGTTTAATTGTCGTATTCGCGCTAATACTGACAACATTGGCAATGCCAATGACCGCATCCGCGTATGAAGCTAGCCTTTTGGCAGTTTCACAGACCGAAATTGCTGTTGGTTTTGCTGCAAAGCTTAATGGCCAAGCTATCGACGCAGAAAATCCTGCTCACCCTGGTGATAAAATCACAGTTGATGTAGTTGCAACTGCAGAAAACGTTAATGTGAACAACCTTGAGCTTACAATTGAGTATGATACGGATGTTCTTGATTTTACAACTGTTAACGACGATACTCTTACTGAGGGTAAAGAAGGTGTTATCGACTATGCTGAGTATGATGTCGCTGACAAGCCAATAACCGCAGAAGGTTACACACTTACTACATTGAACTTTACAGTTTTAGATGTAGTTTCAACTACATTTACACTCATTTCATTTAATATTACAGACAGTTCTATGATGTACATTGATTACGTTGATAACCTCGGTAATATTACTGAATACAAATTAGTAACATCTTCTGTAACTGTAAACATTGCTCAAAACACAGCTGCAGCTTATGTTGACGGCACTGAAGCGTTAGATAAAAATGGTAAGACATATATCAGAGCAACAGGTGCAACTCTTGATATCACCATTGATGGTACAAACATCAGTGCTGTCACATTGACAAGAGATGGCGCACTATATGGAGATACAAATGCTGAGACCAGAGAAATTTCTCTTGGAGAAGATGGTGCTTATGTACTTAAAATTTCTGTAACAGGTGCAGCTGACGTTGTTTATAACTTCAACCTTAGGATAGGCGAAGTTAATGCTAAATTGAATATGGCTGTTAAAGACAAGAATCCTAATGGTTATTACTACACAGCTACTGAAGAAAATGTACAGACAATTTCTGTTCCTGTAGTTATTTCAGGTCTCGGTGAAAACGTAGAAGCAGCTATGGTTACATTTAATGTATCATATGATGAAACAGAGCTTGAACTTGATACTTCAACACTCAGTGTAGAGCCAGCTACAGATGAAGAGACTTTTGATTATGTTGTAAAGTATGGTACAGAGGGTGTCGAAGAAGGTCTTGCTGACGGTGCTACTGTTGCTACTCTTAACTTCACTGTTCGTAATGGTGCAGCGGTTGGTTTGTCAGACATCGAAATCAGCGCCCCTTCAATTGCTCTTGTAACCAACTATATATATTCAAAAGAAACTTCAATTGCTATTGAAAGCGGAAAAGACACAATTACAATCGTTCCCGCTGAAGGCGCTGCTTTTGCAACAGTTACACCTGCAGAGATCGAAACCGCTTGGGTACAGTCACAGGAAGTAACAGTAGCTCCTTTCACAGGTGCTGACGGTGCAGTATATGTTGCAATCGCTGAAGGCGGCGAGCTCGGCGACCTTGCAACTGTATATGCAAATAACGTTGATAACGCAATCACAGACAGCTTTACTGCACAAGAAGAAAAAGATTACTACGTAATCACAAAGATTGGTGATGTATATCAGGCTAAGAAGCTTGCAAATGGCACTGATATCAAAGTCGATGTAACAGCTCCTTCAGTTGATGCATCTTCACTTAATATGTCAGCATGGGAGTCAACAATAGGTAAGGAAAAGACAATTGACCTTTCTACACTTACTCCTACAGATAACAAGAGCACATATAACTTCACATATGAGTGGAAGATGGCTGAAGATACAGATTACGTTGTAGCTACAGATAACAAGATTACTTTTGGCGCTGGCACAACATACAATGATACAATTGAAATTGTTGTAATCGACGAAGCTGGTAATAAGGATGCGGAAGAACCCGCTACTATCATCATTAAGCTTGATGGTAATGCTCCTGTTGTTGCCCTTAATGCTAACCCTGTAAATGAGTCAGGTAAGATTGTTGTTGATATTACAGTAACTGAGAATGAAGAAATTGATACAGTTGAAGCATACTATGGTACAATTGAAGGTGAAGTTACTGTAGATGCTATCGAAGCTCTTGGAGATAAGTTAACTGTGACTGAAAACAAATTTACTGCAGACAGAGAAGTGCACGGCAATGGTACATATTATGTAGTTGCTACAGATAAAGCAACAAACAATGGTTTTGACTATGTTGCAATTACTTTCGGAGAAGCTTCTCAGGCATCCGTTGCAGCATCTGTTGTAAGTGGTGTTGACCCTGTTGAAGGCGTATTTAAATCAGTTAAAGCTTATACAGATGACGAAAACTGCGTTGTAGATAAGAAAGGCGCTAAGATTACTTCGAACGGATCATTCACATATGTTAAGTTCGAAGTTGTTGCATCAGAAGATTCAAACTACGTAAACAAGATTTATGTAGACGGAGAAGAAGTTGTAGCTGGATATGTTGAATACAGCAATGATGTGATTGATGATATTAAGGAACATACTATTGTTGTTAAGCAGGAGCATATAACAGATGAAACTGACGTTGCAGAAGCAACCTATGTATTCTCAATCGTTGATGATGCTAATATGCCTTCAGTAAATGCTGATACAAGATTTAACATGGTTGACCGTGCATACATCAAAGCTATGACGCTTGATAAGACTGGTGATACAATCCTTCCTGACGCTACAGATGAGTTCTATGGCGGTATCTACTCAGGTGATGTAGACGGTGACTTCAATTACACAGTTGAAGATATGAAACTTATAATTGACTCTATCAAAGCCGGTAATAAGAAGGGCGATTACACATTCCCAATCTTTAATCCTGCAACTGGTGAATAATATTCTATAACTGAATGTTAAGCTTAAATAAAAAGGTGCAGCGCAAGCGCTGCACCTTTTTAAACCCGACAGAATTTTGGGTGATGGAGTGAGACATGACAATCCCTATTTGTCATCCTGAGCATAGCGAAGGATCTTTTTGTTCTGATTTAAGATTCCTCGGCAAGCTCGGAATGACAGGTTTAGGCATTGCGTAAAATTCCTTACACCTCATCCGTGTTTTGCATTGCAAAACCCACCTTCCCCTCAAGGGGAAGGCTTATACAAGGAGAATAGACTATGAAAAAGAACATACAAAAAGTTTTATCTGCTTTTTTAGCTATATTTTTACTTTTTACATCTTTGGGAACTTCATTTGTATTTGCAGATGATGAATTTCCTATAGAGTTTGTGCTTAATACAAATGAAAAATATATTATGGCAGGCGATACATTTACAGTTGACTTTGGACTTGATTTTGACATTGACGAGATGATAACCGCATCAGGCATTGTTGTTTTCAAGTGTGAGATAAACTATGATTCTGATGTACTCGATATTGTTGACCCGAGCACAAAAGAAATTTTAGAAATTGATTCTGCAAGCGCTCCGGTTAACGGATCATACTTTATCTTTGGCGACAACGGTACTGTTAGTAGTTTTACAACTACAATGGCAAAAGATGGAGAGACTCTGATTCTTTATTATGCTGCAAACAACGATGATGCAAACATATGGACTCCCGGCGATATTGCAACATTTGCCTTCAGAGCAAAAAATGACCTTGAAATAGACAATCAGCTTGCTACTGTTATTTCTGTGAAAAACCCTGATGTAGCAGTAAATAAATCTGACATTAATGAAAATCCTGTTGCAGGTAAGACAGGTGTATTTATTACACCGCCGTTTGAACTTAGTGATATAACAAGTCAGAAGCAGGGGACAACACTCAGACTTCATGAAAAATGTATTATCGGCAAAGATGCTGCAGAGCCTTTGATGATTTCTATTATTGATAGCGAGGGTAATGTAGTAGAGGAGCAGCAGGCGACAATTACTTCAATCCGCTATGATGTAAGATTTACTCTCGACGAGAGTTTGTACGCTCCGGGCGCATATACAATTAAATATGTATATGGCACTATGTCTGCTACTGCAAACTTTAGAGTTGAAGCAAAGGATGCGCCACCTGCAGATGAGCCAAACGATGAGCCAACCGAGCCTGATAATGGTGACGATAACACTGATAATGGTGATGATAACACTGATAATGGTGATGATACAAATACAGATAATAATAAACCGGACAAAGATGATGACAAGAATGGCGGCGGCACAGGCAGCGTAGGCGGATTAGTTACCAATCCTGATAACAAGGATGAGGAAGAAGAGCCGACAGAAAAGCCTGAGGACAAGCCTGTTGTTACATATCCGTCTGATATTGCAAACCATTGGGCTGCAGAGAACGTTAAATATGTATACGACAATCAGCTTATGAATGGCTATGAGGATGGTACATTTGGTGTAGAGAATCCTATCACACGTGCTGAATTTGTTACAGTTATGGCAAGACTTCTCGGTCTTGAGCAGAATGAAGCAAATGCAGCTGCTTTTGGTGACTGTGATGGTCACTGGGCAAAGGGCTATATCGGTGCACTTGCTGCCAAAGGAATTGTAGGCGGAGTGAACGATGGCGAATTTGCACCGGATGAAAACATCACCCGTGAGCAGATTGCAATAATCTTGAGCCGTGCATTCAACCTTGTTGGTGCAGCTGAAGAAAACAGTTTTGCTGACGATGCAGAAATTTCATCCTGGGCAAAGGCAGGCGTTTACGCAGTTCTTGAGGCAGGATATATGAAGGGCGACGATACAGGTAACTTTGCACCTCTTGCAAATGCAACACGTGGCGAAGTTGCAACTGTTATTATGAGATTGCATAAGGGGATGTAGAGAATACAATCCCTCAGTCACCTTCGGCGACAGCTCCCTTTACACAAGGGAGCCTATAAAAAAGCCTCGGCGATTGCCGAGGCTTTTAATTTTTAAATATTAGTCAGATGTATAAGGAAGAAGAGCGATCTGTCTTGCTCTCTTTATAGCAACTGTAAGCTGACGCTGATGCTTTGCGCAACAACCACTGATTCTTCTTGGAAGAATCTTAGCACGCTCAGTTACGTATCTTCTAAGCTTTGCAACATCCTTATAATCAATGTGATCTACCTTGTCAACGCAGAAAGCACAAACCTTTCTCTTAGCGCGTCTAACACGGGGTCTATCCATTTTCTTTTCTTCAGCCATTTATTTCGCCTCCTTGTTTTTATTAAAACGGGAGATCGTCGTCAGTATCAAGCAATGGAGTAAAGTCATCATTAGCTAAATTATCAGGCATCTGTGGTACAGACTGTGCAGCAGGTGCAAAATTACCTGAACTGCCATCCTGAGGTTTTTTGCTTTCGCCAAAGCTGACTTCACTTGCAACAACTTCTGTTGTGTAATTGCGTTTACCGTCCTGACCTTCCCAGCTTCTGGTCGATATGCGACCAATAACAATTATCATTCTGCCCTTCTGGAAGTAGTTGCTGACAAACTCAGCAGTTTTGTTCCAGGCAACGCAGTTGATAAAATCTGTCTGTCTGTTCTCGCCGTAACCATTATCAATGGCAATAGAGAAGCTGCAGACAGGTGTGCCCGTACCTGTATGACGAAGTTCGGGGTCACGTGTGAGTCTACCCATTAGTATTGCTTTGTTAATCATAGGTTACGCCTCCTCACATTTGATTACGATGTTACGGATGATACCATCGGTAATGCCGTAAACACGCTCAAGCTCAGCCGGAAAATCAGGGCTTGACTTAAAGTTGACTAAAACATAGTAGCCTTCTGTCAAATCATTGATTGTGTATGCGAGTCTGCGCTTGCCCCAATCGTCAACGCTGACAATCTCACCATTCTTTTCAATCAATGACTTGAACTTTTCAACCAATGCTGTGATTTCCTCCTCAGTTTTGGTTGCATCAATTACAAAAATAGTTTCGTAATTATTGATATGTTCTGCCATTTCTTTCACCTCCTTTTGGACTTTGACCCCCGATGTATTCGGGAGTAAGGATTGTTATATACAAATAACTCATATATTATAGTATACTTTTTTAAAAAAGTCAAGAATAATCTGAGAAAATTTTCATATATATCAATCAGGGGGACAAAGTCCCCCTGATTGATATATAAACAAAAGGAGAAGATGTTATGAAAAAGGCGTTTTTAATGTTTTTGTCCGTTGTTATGGTGGCTTTTTTGCTGCCATATTTAATTTCGGGAATTATAAGCTATGCTGAGAGACAAGCTATATCAAACATATCCCCAAAGGAGGGGGATGCAGTAACTGCAGGAAGCTTTGTGGAGCCGTTTTTGATAAGTGTATATTTTGCAAACGAAAACAAAGTAAAAGAAATAGAGCTTGAAGAATATCTTGCAGGTGTTTTAGCAGGCGAAATGCCGCCGACCAATCACTCTGAGGCTTTAAAGGCACAGGCGGTTGCGGCAAGAAGCTATATACTGAGTAAAGTAGCCGATTATTCAGACGGCAATATTGCAGACAGCCACAACGGTGCAATGGTATGTACAGATTATAAGCATTGTAAGGCGTGGAAGAGTATAGACGAGATAAAGCCAACATGGGATGAACGATTTGCCGATGACTATGAAACAAAAATCAGGTATGCAATAAATGACACGTCGGGCGAATATATGATTTATGACAATAAGGTTGTAAAGGCATATTTTTATGCCATAAGCAGCGGAAGAACTGAAAATGTTGCCGAGGTGTGGGGTACATCGCTGCCTTATCTTAAATCAGTTGTAAGCCGGGAGGATGTGGGCTCTTTTGGCTATGAATCCATGAGTACATATCCAAAAGATTTGTTTTTGCAAAAGCTCAGGACTGTTTACGGTGATATTCAAATAGATGATACTGCCAATATGGTTGGCAGGGTCAATCGGACAGAGGGAGGAAGCGTATCCGTAATTGAGATTGGCGGCAAGGAGTTTAAAGGAGATAAAATCAGAGAATTATTTGACCTGAGAAGTGCAAATTTTGAGTTAAGCGCCGATGGCGACAAGATAACATTCAGGGTATTGGGGTACGGACACGGCGTTGGAATGAGCCAAAACGGGGCAAATGTAATGGCAAACGAGGGTAAAAGCTATATAGAGATACTAAAACACTATTACACAGGTGTGTCTATAGTAAATTTGTATAAAAATGTATAGAAGATTTCTATATGTAAAAAAATAAAAATTTTAGAAAAGTATTTAAAAATACAATAAAATGTGGTAAAATAAAGAAAACGCAAAGAAACATACTTAGGAAATAAACATACAAAAAGGAGGCGTTGATATGCTTGAAAACACTATAATTACATTTGGTCGACAGTTTGGCTCGGGCGGACATGAGGTTGCAAAAAAAGTTTCGGAGATGCTTGGCATCCCTTATTATGATAAAGAGCTTATAGCCCATGCCGCAAAGAAAAGCGGACTCTCTGAAAACCTTTTTGAAGGTCTTGACGAAAAGCCAACCAACAGTTTTTTGTATTCCCTGGTTATGGGGCTGCAGCTTGGAAACAGTTCCTATTATCGTTATGGTGACATTACAGATGTTGACAACATTTTCAGAATTCAGTCTCAGGCTATTAAAGAGATAGCAGACGAGGGCCCGTGTGTTATTGTTGGCAGATGTGCAGACTATATTTTGCGTGACAGAGAAAATCTTGTTAAAGTCTTTATTCATGCAGGAATGGATTTTCGCACAAAGCGTGTCATGGAAAGAGACGATATGAAAGAAAAGGCGGCAATTGATTATATTACGAAATCCGATAAACGACGTGCTTCTTTCTATAATTTTTATACAAATGGTGTATGGGGCAGTGTTGATAACTATAACCTTTCTGTTGACACAGAAAAGCTTGGAATTGACAAATCGGCTGAGCTGATTGTAAACTATGTAAATTTAATGGGATAAATAAAAAAAGGGCTTATGCCCTTTTTTTATTTGAATTTGTATTCGGTTATTGTATCATATTTATCGTCCTTTTTAAGAATGGGAGACGGAAAGTGAGGGTTTGCCATAGCGTTGGGAAAAACCTGAGTTTCGAGACAAACCGCGTTATGTTTTTTGTAAATTATGCCCTCTTTGCAAACTCTGTCTTCGATTATCATATTTCCGCTGTAAATCTGTACACCGGGCTGGTCGGTGTAAGTTTCCATTTCGATGCCTGTTTTGTCACCCATCAGGGTTGCAATCTTGCGGAAGCCTCTGCCGTTCAAACAGAAGTTGTGGTCAAATCCTCCAAACATCTTAACCTGCTCATCATTTGAGTTAAAGACATCTCCAAACTTAGCGGGGGTTCTTAAGTCAAATGCTGTACCATCAACCTTTATTACCTCGCCCGTTGGCATACATTCGTCGTTATTCGGTGTATAAAAACTGCAGTCGAGACATATTGTATGACCGTCGATGACACCACTGTCATGACCGTTTAAGTTAAAATAGGAGTGGTTTGTCAGATTCATAATTGTATCTTCGTCACACTTACCCTCGTAGTGAATTTTTATTGAATTTTCTTTTGTAAGAGTGTATGTAACCTTTATATCTGCGTTTCCGGGGAAGCCTTCTTCGCCGTCCGGGCTATGTAAGGTAAGCACTAATGATGGCTCTGCATCATCAAACATCTCTGCATCCCAAACCTTTGCATCAAAGCCGATCTTGCCGCTGTGAAGGTTATTGTTGCCGTCATTTTTATAAAGCTCATACTTTTTGCCATTCAACTCAAACTCTGCATTTGCAATTCTGTTTGAGTTTCTGCCGATCAATGCACCATAGTAGCCGTCGTTTTGCAGATATTCTTCAAGATTGTCACGACCAAGCACAACATCGGTACCGTTGAAAACCAGGCTTTTGATTATTCCGCCATAGTTAGTAATTTCGGCGCTCAGGCCGCATCCGTTGTCAAGTGTATAAAGAAATACATCTTTGTCGTTTAACTTTCCAAAGCTTTCTTTTTTAATCATTTGTTTGTCTCCTTCTGTTATTTATATTATAAAAAGTTTGCCGCTTGCCAAAAAGTACAGTAGAACAATTATTCCAAGAATTATGCGGTAGTTTGCAAAAAATTTAAAATCATGTCGTCTGACATAGTTTACAAGAAATTTTACTGATAACATAGATACAACGTAGGCCACTACCATAGCCGTCAAGAGAAAAATCCACTGTTGTAAATCTATTATAAAATCACAGGTTGCCATCTTAAGCACCGTCACACCAAGCATAACCGGGATTGCGAGAAAGAATGAAAATTCTGCCGCAACTGCACGGGACGTACCTAAAATAATTGCACCGAGAATCGTTGCACCCGAGCGCGATGTGCCGGGTACAATGGACAGAACCTGAAACAATCCTATAAGCAATGCAGTTTTATATGTCATTTCGTTCATATCACATATAGCAGGAGTGCGGTTTTTTCTTTCAACAATAATAAAGCCTATTCCGTAGATTATAAGCATTGCACTGACAACCACAGGAGTAGAAAATTTATCCATAAAATCATTAAGCAATAAACCAAAAACGGCGGCAGGGATGCAGGCGATGATTACTTTAAACCACATTTGCCATGTATCTTTCTTTTGCTGCGGTGTTTTTGATGGAGCAAATGGGTTAAGCTTGTTAAAATACAGCGTCACAATTGCCATAATTGCGCCAAGCTGAATTACATAAAGAAACACCTGCTCACCAAAAAATCCATCCGCAGTATTCATAAACTCGTTCACAAGTATCATATGACCTGTGCTACTGATTGGCAGCCACTCGGTAATACCCTCAACAATGCCGAGAATAATCGCTTTAAGCATATCCATAATAAACATTTTAAATCACTCCGATTAACATAAAAATTCTATTTTATATCATCTATATTATAAGGTGTTGTCTGATATACGAAATAGTTAAGCCAATTGGAGTAAAGCAGATTTGCGTGGGCTCTCCAGTTCATTATCGGCTCGCATTTTGGGTCGTCGTTGGGGAAATAATACTTTGGTACTTCTATTTCCAGCCCTTTATCCACATCTCTGAAGTATTCTGTCGCGAGAGTTTCTCTGTCATATTCGGAATGACCTGTGATAAAGAACTGACGCTCGCTCTTTGCGGTAAGTATATACACGCCGGCTTCATCTGATGATGCGAGAACCTCAAGCTCGGGCACGTTTTTTATGTCTTCTTCAATAATACCTGTATGTCTTGAATGTGGCGCATAAAACACATCATCAAAACCACGAAGTAACATTTTGTGTCTCTTATCAGGCTCGATTGTGTGCGGAAATACGCCAAACATTTTTTTGTCAAGCAATGTTTTTCTGACACCATAATGATAGTAAAGCGCCGCCTGAGCACCCCAGCAAATATGGAATGTAGAGGTTACATTGTTTTTTGACCATTCCATAATCTCGCAAAGCTCATCCCAGTAGTCAACTTCCTCAAAGTCCATTGTCTCTACAGGGGCGCCTGTAATAACCATACCGTCAAACTTTTTGTTTTTATAATCATCAAAGGTGCCATAAAATGTCTCGAGATGGCTCTTTGATGTGTTTTTTGATTCATGACTTTTCATATGCATAAAGCTGATATCCACCTGAAGAGGAGAGTTACCGAGCATACGAAGAAGCTGTGTTTCGGTTGTAATCTTTGTTGGCATAAGATTTAGTATAAGAATTTTAAGCGGACGGATATCCTGTGTCATAGCACGGGTCTCCGTCATTACAAAAATATTTTCGTTACCGAGAGTTTCAATCGCCGGTAAATTATTCTGAACTTTGATAGGCATTTTGTCACACCCTTTAATAAATTTATATTTCATTATAGTATATCACAGATAAAAGAATTAGTAAAGAATATTTTGCGCATAATAAACAAAAACTTACACAGAAATGGCGTGACTTAAAATGGATAATAATATAAAAGAAATGGCAAGTGTTAGTCTGGATTGTAAGTTCGGTAAAATTTTTTGTCTTACAATAATCGGAGAAATCGAAGGGCATCTCGTTTTGCCCGGCACAAGCAAAACTACGAAATACGAGCATGTAATACCTCAGCTTGTCAGAATAGAAGAGGATGACGACATAGATGGTCTGCTCATTCTATTAAACACAGTGGGCGGCGATGTTGAGGCAGGGCTTGCAATATCTGAGTTAATCGCAAGTATGAGCAAGCCGACTGTGTCTATTGTGCTCGGTGGTGGTCACAGTATTGGTGTCCCACTCTCAGTATCTGCAAAACATTCTTTGATTGTACCATCGGCAACAATGACGGTGCACCCGATAAGGTCATCGGGCACTTTTATAAATACGCCGCAAACCTTTGAGCAAATGAATAAAGTTCAGGAAAGGTTAATTAAGTTTGTCGTGAGGAATTCAAACATAAGCGAAAGGGAATTAAATCGTATTATGATGGATACAAAAAATATCTCAAACGACATTGGAACAGTTCTTTTTGGAGAAGAGGCAGTAAAATGCGGATTGATTGACGAGGTTGGCGGAATATCGAAGGCAATAGAAACAATAAAAAATATGGTAAAGGATAAAAAATAACAAAATTTTTAAAAATAATTTATTATTTTACTTGACATATCTCACAAATATCGGTATAATTGACAGGTAGAATTTTTTTTACCTTGACATCTTAGTGTTCGACCATATTTGGAGGGAGGGTTGTACCATGGCAGAAGTAAGAGTAAAAGATAACGAATCATTAGATAGTGCACTCAGACGTTTTAAACGTTCATGCGCCAAGGCGGGCGTTTTATCAGAAGTTAGAAAGAGAGAGCATTACGAGAAGCCCAGCGTAAAACGTAAGAAGAAGTCTGAGGCTGCAAGAAAGCGTAAATTCAGATAGGATTTATATCGGCGGGGTTTTTCTCCGCCGTTTTTTCATATAAAAAAATAATTGTACGGAGGATATCTATGTTTGCAAAATTCGGTCCGGCAGGTAACTGTGAGGATTTTTACGATGCAGGAAACAAATCGGCCCTTGAAATGCCCGTCTGGATAAAAAATCATAATCTTGATTGCTACGAATATCAATGTGGCAGAGGTGTAAAGATATCAGATGATGCGGCAAAAAAACTCGGTAAAATCGCTGCCGAGAACAATGTTTTACTGTCTGTGCATGCACCGTATTATATCAGTTTATCCTCTGTGGATGAAGAAAAAAGAAAAAACAGTATCAAATATATTTTAGACACTCTCAATGCGGCAAAATGTATGGGTGCAGACAGAATTGTTGTTCATTCAGGCTCTTGTGCAAGCATCACAAGACGCGAGGCACTTGCCCTTGCGACGGATACGATTAAGATGGCACTAAACGCAGCGGATGAGCATGGATTTGGAGACATTCATATCTGTCCTGAAACCATGGGAAAGGTAAAACAGCTTGGAAATCTTGAAGAGGTTATAAAGCTGTGCCAGATTGATGAGAGACTGATTCCAACCATAGATTTTGGACACATTAACTCAATGACCCTTGGCGGACTTAAAAATATTGAAGATTTTGCCGTAATTTTTGATACAATAGAAAAAAAGCTGGGTGCAGAGAGAGGAAAAAACTTTCACGCCCATTACAGTAGAATTGAATATACAAATGCAGGCGAAAAGAAGCACCACACCTTTGATGAAATTGAATACGAGCCTGAGTTTTTACCAATTGCAGAACTGATGGCAAAGAAGGGTGCAACACCCAGAATAATCTGCGAATCGGCAGGTACACAAACCCGTGATGCTTTGAGACTTAAAGAATTGTATATGAACTTTATGAAGTAAACTGCGGAGGATTTTATATGTTCAAAAAGCTTTGTGATATATTAAAAGAAGTTGATGCAGTACTTGTAACTTCCCCTCATAATCTGAGATATTTTACCGGGTTCAGAGGAGGAGAGGGTGTAGCTCTTATTGGCAATGATTTTAGATTTCTTTTTGTAGATTCAAGATACACAGAGGCCGCCAGAGGCGAAGCGATTGATTTTGATATAATAGAATTTGGCGGCGGAAAACTTCTTGATACCATGTATGACAAAATATCTGTTACGTCCGTTAAATCTGTTGGCTTTGAAAATAACTACATGTCGGTTTCTGAACACGAAAAATATATCGACAAGTTAACGGATTGTACACTTGTCGGTCTTAAAAACAGACTTGATATGCTAAGAATAATAAAAACCGACAAAGAGCTTGGATATATAAAAAGGGCGGCTGAAATTGCAAATATTACATTTAAAAATATTCTTGCTAAAATAAAATGCGGTGTTTCAGAATGTGAAGTTGCCGCGGAGATAGAATATACGATGAGACGCCTTGGCGGTGAGGGCACATCCTTTGAAACCATTGTTGTTTCAGGAGTAAAATCAAGTATGCCACATGGAATGCCCGGCGAAAAGAAGCTTGAGTATGGTGATTTTGTCACAATGGATTTTGGATGTGTATACAACGGATATTGCTCAGATATGACAAGGACAGTTGTTATGGGAGAAGCAAACCAAAAACAGGTTGATGTATATAACACAGTTCTAAAAGCTCAAATGGCAGGGCTTGAATATATAAAATCGGGCAAAGCTGCGAAAGATGCAGATAAAGCTGCAAGAGATGTTATAACCGATGCATGCTACGGAGAGTTTTTTGGCCATTCTCTAGGTCATGGCGTTGGACTGTTGATACACGAGCTGCCTAATTTATCACCCCTGTCAGAGACGATTTTGGAAGAAAATATGGTTGTGACGTGTGAGCCGGGAATTTATATCCCAGCCTTTGGCGGAGTAAGGATTGAAGACTTGGTTGTTGTAAAAAAAGACGGAATATTAAATTTGACAAGTTCTCCTAAGGAACTGATTGTCTGCGGTTAGATATAAATAAAAACAAACGACGGGAGGTGATACCATGATAATGATTGACGGAATCGTAGAGAGTATTATATACGAAAACACAGAAAACGGCTACACTGTATGCGATGTATCAAGTGCAGGGCAGTTGATTACAATGACCGGTTATATGCCCAATCTTTCCGAAGGAGAAAGAATAAATGCCCACGGAGACTGGGTTACACATATTGAATACGGAGACCAGTTTAAAGTTGAATATTACGAAAGAAAAATGCCATCAACAGAAACCGAGATTGAAAAATATCTTGCATCGGGATTACTTCCGGGTATTGGAAAGGTAACTGCAAAAAAGATTGTTCAGCTGTTTGGAACTGACTCTCTTGAGGTGATTGAAAAAACGCCCGATAAGCTTTTGCAGATTTCAGGATTAACAAAGAAAAAGGTTGACGAGATATATAAAAAATTTACCGAACTTGTTGGCGTAAGAGAAATAGTAATATTTTTCCAAAGGTTTGGAATATCTCCGTCATCGGCGGTCAGAGCCTACAAGGTTTTTGGAGATAATACACTTAATATAATAAAAGAAAATCCCTACCTGATTGCAGAGAGGGTTGATGGTATCACCTTTAACATTGCTGACAATATTGCAGGGGAGCTTGGTTTTGCCAAAAACTCCTATGAGCGTTTATCCTGCGGTGTAAAATTTTTGTTGCGTCAAATCGGATATTTAAATGGTCATACATATTTGCCAAGACCAACGATTTCCGCCCATGCTGCACAAAAGCTTGATGTAGACACGGGGAATATAGAAAATGTAATTTCCGAAATGTTGCTCAAAGAACAGTTATTTCAAATAAATATGGGTGAATATGATGCAATTTATCTTGACGAATATTATTATGCCGAAAAGAGGGTTGCCTCGCGCCTTATTGAAATGTCTCAGCTTGTTTTTGATGTTGATATTGATAAGATAAATTTTTTGATTGCAGAGATTGAAAAAAGAAATAAAATTATGCTTGCAGAAGAGCAATTGGAGGCAGTCAGATGTGTTTTTCAAAATTCTGCAACGGTAATAACCGGTGGCCCCGGTACAGGTAAAACAACCATTATACGCACAATTATAGATATAATGGAGATGTCAGGAAAACGCGTTATGCTTACTGCGCCAACAGGCAGAGCGGCAAAACGTATGGCAGAAGTTTGCGAAATGGAAGCCAAAACGATACATCGTTTGCTTGAAATCACACCCGGAGAAAATGAAGTAGGCAACCGATTTGCGCGGAACGAAGAAAACAAACTTGAATGTGATGTTCTTATCGTAGATGAGATGTCTATGGTTGATTTACTTCTTATGGATAGTTTGCTTGCAGCCCTTTCAAGGGGTGCAAAGATTGTAATGGTAGGCGACAGTGATCAGTTACCATCGGTTGGTGCCGGAAATGTTTTAAAGGATATAATTGACAGTGACATACTTACCTGTATTAAATTAACCGAGATTTTCAGACAGGCAAGAGAAAGCATGATTGTTGTAAACGCGCACAGAATAAATTATGGTGAGATGCCACACTTAAATGATGCAGACAACGACTTCTTTTTTGTAAACAGAGATGATCCGATGAGTATTCCCGATACAATAGCCGACCTATGTGCAAGAAGATTACCTAAAAAATATGGTCTTAACAGTGTTTCGCAGATTCAGGTGCTTACACCAACGCGTAAATCGATAATTGGAGTACAAAATCTTAATATCATATTACAGGACAAGCTTAATCCGCCACACCCTGATAAGCCTGAATATTCGACTAACAGATGTACATTCCGCCTTGGGGACAAGGTGATGCAAATCAAGAATAACTACCAGCTGGAGTGGGAAAAGACAGATGGAATTGAAAGCGGTCTTGGTGTTTTTAACGGAGATGTGGGCTTTATCTCTGATATAAACAAGCAAAAACAAAAGCTAACAGTTATCTTTGATGATAGATCTGTTGAATACGATTTTATGTTGCTTGATGAGCTTGAACTTGCGTACGCAGCTACGGTCCACAAAAGTCAGGGCAGCGAGTTTGACGCGGTTATAATTCCTATGTGCGAGACACATAGGCTGCTAATGACGAAAAATCTTTTATACACTGCGATAACAAGAGCAAAGAAGCTTGTTGTTCTTGTTGGTCAGGAAGATGTGATAAGAATGTATATCGGCAATGATAACGTGCAGAAAAGATTTTCAGGACTTAAAAATAAACTAGAGATATTTTAATATTAGATATAGATAAGGAGATATTATGGAATATTTTGCTATGCCCCTGCAAAACTTAATAGAGGAATTTGAAAAATTGCCCGGTATTGGCAGTAAGACCGCGCAACGCCTTGCTTTTCATATAATAAATCAACCTGAGGACAGAGCACATAAATTTGCGTACGCCATAATAAACGCAAAAGAAAAACTTTGTTATTGTAAGGAGTGTCAGAATCTTTCGGACAAAGATGTGTGTTCTATATGCGAAAACCCAACAAGGGACAAAACCGTTATTTGCGTTGTAGAAAGCCCGAGAGACGTTTTGCAGATAGAGAAAACAAATGAATATAAGGGTCTTTATCATGTACTCCATGGTGCGATTTCGCCTATGGATAATGTTGGACCTGATGATATAAGGATAAAAGAACTTATAACAAGAATAGGCAGTGGAGAGGTGACTGAGGTTATTATGGCTACAAACCCTAACCTCGAGGGTGAGACAACCGCAATGTATATCTCAAAACTTATTAAACCTTTTGGTATAAACGTTACAAGAATAGCGCATGGTGTACCTGTTGGCGGAGAACTTGAGTTTGCGGACGAAGTTACTTTATCAAAGGCTCTTAAGTGGAGGGTCAATATTTAATGAATAAAAACGATATTTTTGAAGTTGAAATAACAGGAATGACCGATGATGGAAGCGGTGTCGGCAGAGCGGAAGGAATTGCCGTTTTTGTTCCATACACCATAATCGGCGAAACCGTAAGAGTTCATATAATAAAAGTAAATAAAACATATGCTGTTGGTAAGTTGTTAGATGTTGTTATCCCATCCAAACATCGTATAAAAGCAGAGTGTGAATATTTTTACAAGTGTGGCGGATGTCAACTTTGGCATATGGGCTATGATGCCGAACTTGACTATAAATATAACAAAGTTGCAGATTGTATAAAAAGAATAGGAGGCTTGGAAACAAAAGTTTCTCCTATTATTGAAAGCCCAAAAACAAGCCGATACAGAAACAAAGTACAACTTCCTGTATCTGAAGTCGGCATAGGCTTTTACAGAAAAAACAGCCACGACGTGATAGATATGGATGATTGCCTTTTGCAAGATACAAGGGCATCAGAAATTGTCGGTCTGGTTAGAAACTGGATTGAAGAAAATAATATTGAGCCTTATAATGAGAAGAGCGGAAGTGGGATACTCAGGCATATTTATTTAAGGATGGCAGACAGTGGCATAATGGTAACGATGGTTATTGCAAACGATGACTTACCTATGAAAGATAAACTTGTTGATACATTAAAAAATTCTGCCCTTTGCGTTACTTCAATTGTTTTAAATATAAACAAAAAGAGCACAAATGTTGTTCTCGGACATAAAAATATAGTTATTTATGGTAACGAAACGCTCTCTGATACAATTGAAAATGTCAAATTTGATATATCCCCCAATTCGTTCTATCAGGTAAACAAAGAGCAGACACATACGTTATACAGTATTGCACGCAGAATGGCAAATTTAAGCGGAAGCGAAACCGTATGGGATTTGTATTGCGGAATTGGAACAATCGGACAATTTATGGCAAACAAAGCGAGCAAAATAATTGGAATTGAGATTGTACCTGAGGCTATTGAAAACGCACACAAAAACGCACTTAACAATGGTTTGGACAATACTGAGTATTATTGTGGTGCGGCAGAAAAAATTGCACCTGAGCTTATAAAAAAAGGCGAGAGAGCAGATGTTGTAATCCTTGACCCGCCAAGAAAAGGCTGTGACGAGGTTTTGCTCGATACTGTAATAAAAACCAAGCCAAAGCGAATAGTTTATATCTCCTGTAAACCATCAACTCTTGCAAGAGATTTAAAGCACCTATCCGCAAACGGATATACGGTTAAAGAAATCGTACCTGTCGATATGTTCCCAAGAACTTGCCACGTGGAGAGCTGTGCGTTGCTGTGTCGCACACAAAAATAAATGTTATATACTATAATAGGTAGTTGACTTAAGTAAGTTAGTGTGCTAAAATAAAAAATACTAAAATACTACAATACTATGAGGAGTGATAATATGAAGATTTTTATCGATACTGCAAATGTTGATGAAATCAGAAAAGCAAACGATATGGGAGTTGTTTGCGGCGTTACAACAAATCCAAGTCTTATCGCAAAAGAGGGCAGAGACTTTATAGAAGTTGTAAAAGAGATTACAACTATCGTTGACGGTCCTATCAGCGCCGAAGTAATCAGCCTTGAAACAGAAGGGATGATTAAAGAAGCATTGGAGCTTTATGAAAAAATTGATTGTAAAAATCTTGTTATTAAAATCCCAATGATTCCTGCAGGTTTAGGTGCAGTTAAAGAGCTTTCAAAAAGAGGCATAAAGACAAACGTTACACTTATTTTCTCGGCGGCACAGGCACTTCTTGCTGCTCGTGCAGGAGCAACATTTGTAAGCCCATTTCTTGGAAGACTTGATGATATAGGCGCTACTGGTATAAGCCTTATCGAAGAAATTGCTGAAATTTTTGACATACATGCTCTTGATACAGAAATTATTGCTGCAAGTGTAAGAAACCCAATTCACGCAATTGATTCAGCAAAAGCCGGTGCACATATCGCAACGATTCCTTATAAGGTTATCGAGCAGATGACAAAGCATCCGCTTACCGATGCAGGAATAGAAAAATTCTTAAAGGATTGGGAAAGCGTTAAATAATTTTGCTACATAATAATTTTTTAAAACTAAATCCCCCCAAATCTTGTGTTTGCAAGATCTGGGGGGATATTTGCAGTTATATTAGCACTCATAATAACCAAGAAGGATCAACAAAGCTCTTAAGACAGAACCTTTCCTGGGTTCAAATGTTTCTAAATCAGTTATTTTTCCATCCTTTAAAACACCATCAAAGGAAATATTACCTGTATGAAAAAGTGCGCAAGTTATTTCTTCGTTTCTTGCAATATAATCAAAGTTTATTATAATACTTTTTCTTTTTTCATCATTCTCGCTTAAATCATAAAAGTGAGGAATTGGGTATGTTTTTGTAGGCACATGTGTATGTGAAATATTATTTAATCTGTTAGATGAGAACAAATCCATCTTATTATTTTCGTCTACTAAAAAATAGCCATCAGTGGAAACCGAAAGGGGGCATGATGGGGCAAAGTCACTTTTTTCAATAATAGTATTACCTATATTACATATCGTAATAATTGAATAATAGAGGTTATCTATTTCTTTGGAGTGATATTTTATCTCTAATCCTTTAACCTGTGACACTTTATCAGAAATTATTGGATAAGTTTCTATCTCATAGCAAAGTTTCTGACACCTTTTACCAATAATATAAAAAAGAAGACTAATAAAAAAACCACCTAACAAACCTATAATTCCCCATAAAACACCTGAATTCCAATTCATAATACATTTCCCCCAAAAATATTTGAGCATATTATATCATATTATGATGGAAAAAGTAAATAGTTTTCCAAAATCATTTATATGAAGTTGTAGAATATAAAATGTTAAATAAGATAATTATGTACAAAATCAAGCTATAGAAACAACATATGAAAAATTTGTTATATTTATCTTGACTTAATTATAAATTTAATGTATAATTAATATTTAAAATGACTATTGAGGTGAAGAGCTTGGATAACTATGAATTTAAAGCCATGCAGGACAGTGTTGACACAGAGATAGAAAAGTATATAAATCTTATTCATTCTAAAAATGCTTCGTGGAATACAATACCATCGCATTTTTATACTGATTACAATGTAAAATTAGGGCTTCGTAATGCTGATGGCACGGGTGTTCTTGCCGGATTTACATCTATCGGTGAGGTTCACGGATATGTTATGGACGAGGGAAACAAATCACCTGTCCCGGGCAAACTGAGATACAGAGGAATAAGCATAGAGGATATAGTTGCTGCTTGCTCCAGAGAAAAAAGATTTGGATTTGAAGAAACTGCCTTTTTACTTTTGTATGGATTTCTTCCTGATGAAAAAACATTGAGAGGCTTCAGTAGTTTTCTTGCTAATAGGAGAAGCTTGCCCAATGGATTTACAGAGGATATGATTTTCAAAGCACCAAGTAAAAACATAATGAATAAACTTGCAAGGTCTGTTCTGGCGCTTTATTCATACGATGACAACCCGGACGATATATCAATTCCCAATTTGTTACGCCAGAGCCTTGACTTGATTGCAAGATTTCCGGTACTTATTGCTGATGCATATAGCTGTAAGCGTCACTATTTTGACGGAGAAAGTCTTGTTCTCCATAATCCAAACCCTGAGCTTTCGGCCGCTGAGAACTTTCTTTATATGATAAGACCAGATAAACAATTTGAAGAAATAGAAGCGGAAACCCTTGATTTAACAATGATACTTCAGGCTGAACACGGCGGAGGTAACAACTCTGCGTTTACTGTCAGAGTTTTATCATCTACCGGCACAGATACGTACTCTGCAATTTCTGCATCTGTCAGCTCCCTGAAGGGTCCAAAGCATGGTGGCGCAAACGATAAGATGTTGTCACAGATGCGCGAGATTAAAGAAAATGTTTCTAACTGGACCGACGAAACTGAGGTTATAAACTATCTCAAGAAAATTCTTCGCAAGGAAGCAGGAGACGGAAAAGGCTTGATTTATGGCCTTGGCCATGCAGTCTACACCATTTCTGACCCACGTGCAGTTATTTTAAAAGAGCGTGCTGCAAAACTTGCTGAGCTTACAGGACATGAGGCTGAATTTGCACTTTATAACCTTGTTGAAAAGCTTGGGCCTGTTGCCTTCCGCGAGGTAAAAGGAATCGAGAAAGAAATGTGTGCAAACGTTGATTTCTACTCAGGCCTTGTATATCAGATGCTTAAGCTTCCGCAGGAGCTATATACACCTATTTTTGCAATGTCAAGAATAGTTGGTTGGTCTGCTCACAGAATAGAAGAGATAATGACAAATAATAAGATTATTCGTCCTGCATACAAGAGTGCCGTAAAACGCCTTGGATATACCCCTATGGATGAGAGAAACGAAATAATTTTTAATAATTAATGTATTATAAAATAGAGGTGGATTTATCCACCTCTATTTTATTGGTTCTAATTTACATATTGATATTTCATATGCGGTTTTTGTTACAAATTCTTCATCATTAATTCTTTTTTGATATTCTCTGCTTTGAATTCTACCCCATATCTTCAAATTCAAACCGACCTCAAACGTTTCTGCGTACTTGGCATTTCTTCCCCATGCGATGCATGGAATATAATCCGACTTATTATATGAACGATTTACCGCCAGAAGTATATCGGTAATTTCTCTCATAAACGGAGTGGTCCTGTATATGGGTTGTTTACAGATATATCCGTTTAGATATATTTTGTTTGGATTTTGTAATTCATCAATTGAATTTATATATTCAATTTCTTTTACAAAGACTGTCAGCATTAAACGGTTTCCGACGTTTGAAAAGTTATTATACGACCTGAACTGCCCTTGAATTTCTACATAATCACCGATTTCGGGCTCTCTCTCAGTAAAAAAGCGCTCAGAAATTGTGATGTTGATTATATCAAACTTATCGCTGAGACGCGGTACCTTTAGCTTAAATAAGTAAAACTTTTCTCCATATATCATATGGGAAAATGAAAGGTCACTATCCACGCATCCGGATAGCTCAACTTTATTGTTTTCATAATAAGTATTTTCCAATGAATTCACTCCTGTCAATAGGTCATAAACAAAAAGTCTACTGTAAAGTATATTGATCAAAAAGATAAATTAGAACTTTATTGCATTATTTACCTGAGTATTTTTGCCATATAATTTGTTAATATTCTCTATTTTATAAATTTAATAAGTATATATTACCATTTACAGAACATAATACATTAGAACAAATATGCAAAAAGGGTGGTTTCACTTGATAATAACAATTATTCGTACAATAATTATGTATATTTTTGTTGTCGCTACTCTTAGAATGATGGGTAAAAGGCAGATTGGAGAGCTTGAGGCATCAGAACTTGTTGTAACAATTATTATTTCCGAAATTGCTGCAATGCCTATTACTAACATAGAATTTCCGCTTAGTTCAAGTATAATAGCTATGCTTATATTGATGATATTAGAGGTTCTTATATCTTTTTCTGCCTTTAAAAATCCAAGGGTTAGGGGTGTGCTTTATGGTAAGCCAAGCGTATTTTATGAAAATGGAAAACTAAATCAGGATGAGATGCTCAAACAGCGCTTTAATGTTGCAGATATAATGGAAGAAGTAAGAGGAAATGGTGTGTGCAGTCTCTCGGATGTTGAATTTATAGTTATGGAGACAAATGGAAACGTAAGTGTAATACTCAAATCTGAAAAAAGTCCTGTTACCCCCGAATGTTTGAATATAAAAACAAAGAGGCCCAGAATGAGCTATATTATCATAGATAACGGAATATTAATTTATGATTGCTTAAAACGTCTTGGACTTGATGATATATGGCTAAATAAACAACTCAAATCCTATCACCTTAAAAATGTAAATCAGGTTTTTTATATGAGCTATGAGCAGGAAACAGGCGAAACAGTTTTGATACCCAAAAACACGCACAAGAGGAAGAAGATGTAATGAAGAGAATAATATCGGCGCTTATTATACTTGCAATTATAATTATTGTTTCATCAATGCATGTATACAAGGTTAAAGCATTAACAAACGAAATAGGGGAAATATCCGATAAGATATATTCTCTCTACCAAAATGAAGAATGGCATGAAATAGAGAAGGAAATAGATAAAATTTCAAAGCTATGGAACAAAAATAAATTATGGGCGTACTTAACCCTGTCAACAATGCAGGTAGACGAAATAGAAATTTCACTTGAACAATGCAAATCCTACGCTCAGATAGAGGCAAGGCCTGATTTTATTGGTGAATTTCGAATGTTCTGTTTACTCGTTGAACATTTGCCAAAACAAGAAACCTTTTCCTTTGAAGAATTACTTTAGTTTATTGGTTAAATCAACTATATTTTTATAGAATTTATACCATATCTTTTGTCATAGATTACTTGACATTATTACGCCGATAGGATAAAATAAAATAAGTGTGTATTTATGTTTATTTATATAGAGAGGAATGATATAAATGGGTATGACTTTGGCTCAAAAAATCTTGAAGGCTCATCTCGTTAGCGGCGAAATGATTCCGGGTAACGAGATAGGTATTAAAATAGATCAAACACTTACTCAGGATGCTACAGGCACAATGGCTTATCTTGAGTTTGAAGCAATGGGTGTTCCAAGAGTTAAAACAGAGAAATCTGTTGCATATATTGACCATAACACCTTGCAAAGCGGTTTTGAAAACGCAGATGACCACAGATTTATAGGAAGTGTATGTAAAAAACATGGTATATATTTCTCCCGTCCCGGTAACGGAATTTGTCATCAGGTACATTTAGAGCGTTTTGGTATTCCGGGCAAAACCCTTATCGGCTCTGACAGTCACACTCCAACAGGTGGCGGAATCGGTATGATTGCGATTGGTGCCGGCGGAATGGACGTTGCTGTTGCAATGGGCGGTGGTACATATTACATAACATGTCCTAAAATTGTAAAAGTTGAACTGACCGGAAAACTCAGTCCATGGGTTGCTGCCAAAGACGTTATACTCGAAGTTCTTCGTCGGCTTTCTGTAAAAGGTGGCGTTGGTAAAATAATTGAATATTGTGGCGAAGGTGTTGCAACTTTGTCTGTGCCTGAACGTGCTACAATCACTAATATGGGTGCAGAGCTTGGCGCAACAACATCAATCTTCCCGTCTGACGAAACAACACGTAAATTCTTAAAAGCACAGTGTCGTGAAGAGGATTATGTTCCCCTTTGTGCTGACCCTGATGCCGTATATGATGAGGTTGTTGAGATTAACCTTAGCGAGCTTGTTCCCCTTGCTGCGTGCCCACATTCACCTGACAACATTAAATCAGTAGAAGAGCTAGGTGCAATGAAGATTGATCAGGTATGTATAGGATCATGCACCAATTCTTCGCTACTTGATATGTTAAAGGTTGCACATATCCTCAAGGGCAAAACTGTACACCCTGACGTATCACTTTCAATTGCACCCGGCTCTAAGCAGGTTTTGAATATGCTGGCTGAGTGTGGTGCTCTCGGTATAATGATAGATGCAGGTGCAAGAATTTTAGAGAGTGCTTGCGGCCCCTGTATCGGTATGGGACAGTCACCCAATTCGGGAGGTATATCTCTTCGTACCTTTAACAGAAACTTCGAGGGAAGATCAGGTACAAAAGATGGACAGGTTTATCTTGTATCGCCTGAACTTGCAGCTGCATCTGCACTTACAGGCGTACTGACCGACCCGAGAACACTTGGCAAAATGCCAAAATTTAAGCTTCCTAAGGTATTTACAATAAATGATAATATGATTGTTCCCCCTGCCTCAGTTGAAGAAATGGACGAGGTAGAGGTGCTCAGAGGTCCAAACATAAAGCCATTCCCTGTTTCTGTACCAATGGAGGATGAGCTTGATGCAAAATGTAGCCTTAAAGTTGGCGATAATATCACAACAGACCACATTATGCCGGCAGGCGCAAAAATTCTTCCGCTTCGCTCAAATATTCCGAAGATTTCGGAGCATTGCTTTGCTGTGTGTGACGATAGCTTCCATACAAGAGCAAAGGAAATGGGTAAAAGCATAATAATCGGTGGCGCAAACTACGGTCAGGGCTCTTCAAGAGAGCATGCAGCTCTCGCACCGCTTTACTTAGGAGTTAAGGCAGTTTTAGTTAAATCATTTGCAAGAATTCATATGGCAAATCTCATTAATGCAGGTATTATTCCTATGACCTTTGCAAACGAGGCAGACTATGATCGCATTGACCAGATGGACGAGCTTAAAATCACAAACCTCAGAGAAAACATAGAAAAATCAACAGAGATTACAGTTGCAAATGTAACCAAAGGCTTTGATTTTAACGTTTTGGTTGATTTATCAGAAAGACAGAGACAGATGCTTCTCTGCGGCGGACTTTTAAATTATACAAAAGATAATGCATAATAAATAAGAATGAGAGGTATATAACAATGGAAAAGATTAAAATGACTACACCGCTCGTCGAGATGGATGGCGACGAAATGACCAGAATTATCTGGAAGATGATTAAGGATATCCTGATTTTACCTTATGTAGATTTAAAGAGCGAATATTATGACCTGGGTCTTGAGTACAGAAACGAGACAGATGATAAGGTTACATTTGACTCGGCTTATGCAACAAAGAAGTATGGTGTTGCTGTAAAATGTGCAACAATTACTCCAAACGCTGAGCGTGTAAAGGAATATAACCTTAAGGAAATGTGGAAATCTCCTAACGGAACAATCCGTGCAATTCTCGACGGCACAGTTTTCCGCGCACCAATTATTGTCAAGGGTATTACACCATATATCCCTACATGGACAAAGCCTATAACTATTGCCCGTCATGCTTACGGTGATGTATATAAAAATACAGAAATGCAGGTACCGGAAGGTTCAAAGTGCGAACTTGTCTGCACAGATAAAAACGGTAATGAAATCCGTGAACTTATCCACAATTTTGACGGAAGCGCAGGCATAATTCAGGGACTTCACAATATTAATGAATCTATTTCAAGTTTTGCAAAGTGCTGCTTTAACTATGCACTTGATACAAAACAGGATGTGTGGTTTGCGACCAAAGATACTATATCTAAGAAATATGATCACAGATTTAAGGATATATTTAACGAAATTTTTGAGGCTGAATACAAAGAAAAGTTTGACGCAGCCGGAATCGAATATTTCTATACATTGATAGATGACGCAGTTGCAAGAGTTGTTCGTTCGGAGGGTGGATATATCTGGGCTTGTAAAAACTATGACGGCGATGTTATGTCTGACATGGTTGCAACAGCTTATGGAAGCCTTGCAATGATGACATCAGTTCTTGTGTCTCCTGACGGTACATATGAGTACGAAGCAGCACACGGAACAGTTCAGCGCCACTATTACAAGCACTTAAAAGGCGAAGAGACATCTACCAACAGTGTCGCTACATTGTTTGCATGGACAGGCGCTCTCAGAAAAAGAGGCGAGCTTGATGGTCTTAGTGACCTTTGCGACTTTGCAGACAAACTTGAGGCTGCAACGGTTAAAACGATTGAAGAAGGTGTTATGACAGGAGATTTGTATGCATTGTCAAAGCTTGAAAACAAGAAAAAGGTTAACACCGAAGAATTTCTTATCGCTATAAACGAAAGGTTAGCAGCTTCTTTATAAAAGGAGTATTGTATGTATAAAAAAATTTCTGATTCTTTGGTCAACAGATTGCCGAGATATTACCGATATCTTACAGAACTTGAAAGCACAGGAATGGAGCGTATATCTTCCAAAGAATTAAGTGAGCGAATGAATGTCACCGCATCGCAAATACGCCAGGATTTTAACTGTTTTGGCGGGTTTGGTCAGCAGGGGTATGGATATAATGTAAAGTTCCTTAAGGACAATATGGCTAAAATTTTAGGTCTTGACAGAGGTTACACAGCTATACTTATCGGAGCCGGAAATATGGGGCAAACCTTTGCTATAAACACAAAATTCGAATCAAGAGGATTTAAGCTTATTGGCATTTTTGATTCCGACCCTGAAAAATATGGGCTTGAAATCGGAAAACATAAGGTTTCTCCCTATGATACGGTTAAAGATTTTATAAATAAACATAAGCCCGAAATGGCGATTCTTGCTGTACCCAAATATGCTATACATAATGTTGCCGAAGAGTTAATAAGCTATGGAATTAAGGCATTTTTGAACTTCTCGTATTCAGAACTTACAACTGATGCAGATATAGCTGTTGAAAATGTTCATCTAAGTGATAATCTTATGCGACTTTCTTATAAGATCGTAGGTAATAGTACAGAAGAAAAATAAAATATTTCACCATACACGGAGGTTTATATGCTTATTAACAAACCGGATTCTTTTGATCCTGTACACACCTTTGAGTGCGGACAGTGTTTTAGATGGAATTGTGACGATAAGGGTGTTTACACCGGTATATCAGGCGGAAAAATATGTCGGGTTGAGGGGCAAAACATTATATGCAAGGATGAAGATTTCCTTTTCTGGAAAAACTATTTTGCCATAGACACCAATTACTTGGAAATTAAAGACAATCTGTTAAAAATGGATTCTTCTTTAACGGATTGTGTAAACTATGGAAGCGGAATAAGAATTCTCAAACAAGACATATGGGAAACCATAATATCATTTATAATATCTGCAAATAACAATATTCCAAGGATAAAGCGTATTATAGAGACTATGTGCCAATTGTTTGGCGAAAAAATAGAAACGGAGGAAGAGGTTTTCTACGCCTTTCCATCTCCCGGTGCTCTTGCAAAGCTTAAAAAGGAAGACTTAGCACTTCTTAAGGTGGGATACAGAGATGTTTACATACTCGATGCTGCACAAAAAGTTTTCAGTGGCGAGGTAGACATAGATAAACTTCCTGATATGACAGATTCGGAGGCAAAAACGGAATTGATGAAGATAAAGGGAGTAGGAGGCAAGGTTGCAGATTGTATATTGCTTTTTGCTCTTCAGCGATTTTCGGTGTTTCCGACAGATGTATGGATAAAAAGAATTCTTGCAGATGTATATGGCATAGATGAGAAAAATATAATGCAGTTTGTTTCTGAAAAATACAAATCTCTTGCAGGTTTTGCACAACAGTATTTGTATTATTATTACAGAAACAATATATAATATTTTAGATAATTATTATTAAATTTCAGAAAATTTAAAAACAATATACAGGAGGTAAAAAAATGTTAGTTTCAGCAACAGAAATGTTAAATAAAGCCGTGAAAGAGCATTATGCCGTTGGTCAGTTTAACATAAATAATCTTGAGTGGACAAAGGCAATTCTCTTAACCGCTCAGGAAAATAATTCACCCGTAATTCTTGGTGTTTCAGAAGGTGCGGGTAAGTATATGACAGGTTTTAAAACAGTTGCAGCGATGGTTAAGGCTATGATTGAAGAACTTGGTATAACCGTACCGGTAGCTTTGCACCTTGATCATGGCTCATATGAGGGTTGTTACAAGTGTATAAAAGCAGGATTTTCTTCAATAATGTTCGATGGCTCACATTTTCCAATTGAAGAAAACATTGAAAAAACAAAAGAGCTTGTAAACGCAGCGCATAACTTAGGCTTGTCACTTGAGGCAGAGGTTGGCTCAATCGGTGGCGAAGAGGACGGAGTGGTAGGCAAGGGAGAAGTAGCCGACCCGAATGAATGTAAGATGATTGCAGACCTCGGCGTTGATTTCCTTGCTGCAGGAATCGGCAATATTCATGGTAAATACCCCGAAAACTGGGCAGGTCTTGACTTTGATGCATTGGCAAAAACCAAGGAGCTCATCGGCGACCTCCCTTTAGTGCTTCATGGCGGAACAGGTATCCCGTCTGAAATGATTAAAAAGTCTATTTCGCTCGGTGTTGCTAAAATCAATGTAAATACCGATTGTCAGCTTTATTTCCAGGAAGCAACAAGAAAGTATATAGAAGAAGGCAAAGACTTGCAGGGCAAAGGCTTTGACCCAAGAAAGCTTTTGGCTCCGGGATTTGAAGCAATTAAAGTTATTGTTAAAGAAAAGATGGAACTTTTTGGTTCAATTGGAAAAGCGTAAGAAGAAGACCGGGCAATTTGCCCGGTCATTTTTTTTCTTGTTTAATTGCTGAAAGCGGATTGTTTTTAACTGCATCACGCATTCTGTCGTTACTGACATGAGTATAAATTTCAGTAGTAGATAGCTGTTTGTGACCCAAAATTTCTTGTAAAACTCTGATATCAACACCTGACTCATGCATCAATGTTGCGGCGGTATGTCTTAGTTTATGAGTAGTATATTTATGAGGGTCAAGACCAATTCGCTTGACATATTTTTCTACAGAGTATTGCACTGTTCTGCGACTTATGCGTTTGCCCCGGTTTGACAAAAAAAGCGCGTTTTTGTCGGATGCAGTGGCTTGCATTTTGTTCCGAACAGGCATATATGCCTCAATTGAGCTAATACAGGCATCATTAAGGTAAATTGTCCTTTCTTTACCACCTTTTCCAATAACTGTCAATTTATCTTTTTTAATATCTGTGATATTAATTCCAATCAATTCCGCAAGACGCATTCCGCAATTAAGGAACAGAGTAAGAATACAGTAATCCCGCTCGGCGTTGTCGCCATCAATTTCCGATAAGAGAGAAATACTATCTTCTAAAGTAAAGTGTTTTGGAAGTTGTTTGTGAATTTTTACAGATTCAAGCTCAGCAGTTGGATTTGTATCAATTAACTTAGCTTTGTTGCAAATATACTTATAAAATGATTTAAGTGATGCAATTTTGCGTGCTCGTGACGATGGTGAGTTACGGCGTGTTCGCGTGAGAAAATTTATGTACTCGTAAATAATATTTAAATCAACTCTGGATAGAACATCAATAGATAAATCATCAATAGAAATTTCATTAAATTCAGAATTAAAATCAACTAAACCAAATTTTATTTTTAAAAACCTGTAAAAAGTTCTCAGGTCATAAAAATATTCGTTAGATGTTTTAGATGATTTACCCTGAATACTTTCTATATAAATCAAAAAAGATGAAAGTGGTTCAGGAATATCAGTGAAACTACGCAAAATCGTCACCTCGCAATCACATATACTCAAAAACATCTTCTACCTAATTGCACAAAATTTTTATTTTGTGCAATTAGGTATATTAAAAATAAAGAGGATATCTTTGTCCTTATATAATATATTATCTCCTTCTTTGTGACTATTCAAGCTTTTTATAGTTAAATTTATGTTACTTATAAACTGCTTATTATCTATACTTCGTTCAAACAATATTCAATTGTTTGGAATAGTTCGTATTTAAATTCATTTAAACAAAACAACATTACTCCGTCTAAACAAACTCTGTCTTCTTTGTTTGCAAAATAAATTATCTTGTTACTGATATCTTCTACGATTGAACTTAAATCGTATTCTGTCAGTTTAAATATTATTTTTACAATTGAATCATCTGACGTATATGTTTCAATTTCATTGTTGCTGAACAACTCCTCTGTTACCATAAAAATGTATTCCCTGACTAAATATTCTGACATAATCCGGGAAAATAAGTCTATATATCTTCTTTTAACATATATTTTGTTATCCTTAAATATCATTGATTTTTTAATTCCAAATCTTTCCATAAATATTAGATTTGCTATTGTATAGAAATAGTTTAAATCGTTATAAGACTTTATAATGACACAGTCTTGCAACAAACCACCTCCACTAAATTAAAAAACTATTATACTTCCTAAATCCTGAAGTTTATCACCAGACAGTTCTATATACTTTATTTCTTCTTTCATCGCAATATCATTCATTATTTTGCCCGTTTCTCCCTCGGGAAGCCTTCCACATAACAAAACTTCGTTTTTTAATAAGCCGCTTGCACCGCCTATAAATCCATAGTCAAATCCATTAAGCGAAACGCTTCCTGCATTGATTAAATATGGTGTGATTCCATCTATATTCTGTGTGGCGTTATATATCCCACTGTCCTCTGTTATAAACGCACATTGGGTTATGGGACAAATATTACATTTGGTGTATCCCTGATTTACATTAATAATTTTCTTATCCGATTTAATATAGTATTCCAATATATTTTTATCTGCATATTTTTTGTTGCAAATAACAAAATTACCAACTCTTCCTATATTGTATGCACAATTAGATGGATAGGTGCGTCCTACACATGTACTTCCCGGATACAATAAAATATTAACCGGAAGAATTTCCTTATAATAATCGTACACCTCAGGCGCACAAAAGGCTATATTGTTTGATACAAAATGAATTTGCATATCAGGATGTGTCGATACTACTATGTCATCTATGTCAATTTTTGTTGACTTGTATACCGCACCAAACCGACTGAGGGTATTCAGCATAATATCAGGCATCATATTATCAACTATAAAATTCATATATTTTTCCTTTCACAAAACAAATATAAATTCATAATATATAAAGACGAGTAAATGGCGCCGTCATTGCTCTTTTTATATAAATAAATCGGCTCGGATAACTCTGAGCCGATTTATGATGGATTGTTTTAATTCAGAAAATCCAAAGCAACCGCCACGAATGTAAAAACGCCGATTTTAAGGCAATTTTCATCTATATCAAAGGATTCGTGATGCAGAGGATATGTAAGCCCCTTTTCCTCGCACCTGCACCCGAGTTTAAGCATAACACCGGGAACAATCTGCGAAAAATATGCAAAATCTTCTCCTGTCATCGTAGCTTCGCCACCGTAAATGCAACTAATTATATTATTGTACTTGTATAATGTATCTTTAATTTTGCAAGAAAGACTTTCATCATTAATAAGCGGCGGATATAATTCCTCAAATTCATACTCACACGTTGCACCACTCTTTCTACAAATTTCCTGACTTATTTCACCTATACGGGATTTCAGGAAAGCTCGTATCTCATTTGTGTAAGAGCGTGCTGTTCCGATAATTTCTGCAGATGTGGGAATAATATTGCTCGCAGAGCCTGAATACATAGAGCAAACAGTAACAATCGCCTTTTCGCCGGAATTTATTTCTGTCTCTGTAATTTTGTTTAGTCTATTTATTATTTCTGCCCCGATATTAATTGGATTTATACATTTTTCAGGCTCAGCACCGTGACCGCCTTTGCCATTTATAATAATTTTAAAATTATCAGGCGATGCATACAAAGGTCCCGGTTTGACTCTTACTTTTCCAGTATCAATGTCCGGGTCAACATGAAGTGCAAGACAGGCATCAACCTTTGGATTATCCATTATGCCCGCATCAATCATAGGCTTCGCACCACCGCTTGTTTCTTCTCCGGGCTGAAAAACAAATTTTATACATCCTGAGAATTCACTTTTTAAGCGTTTTAATACTTCGCAAACAGAAAGTAATATCGCCGTATGTCCGTCATGGCCGCAGGCATGCATCACTCCCTGCTTTTGAGAAATATAATCTTTTTCTGATTTTTCGTATATTGGCAAGGCATCCATATCAGCCCTGATCAAAAGAGTTTTTGGGTTATCGTTATGTTTTTCGCCACGAATTACAGCGACAACACCTGTGCCTGCAATCCCGGATTTATACTCAATGTTCATTTCATCAAGCTGCGAACAAATATACTTCATTGTATTTTCTTCACAAAAGGATAGCTCAGGATTTTTATGAAGGTGTCGACGAAAACCAATTGTTTTTTCTTCTGATTGTGATACAATGCTTAATAAATTTTCTTTACTGATCATTTAAATCATCCTCGTTAAAGTAGTTATACACGTTTATTGCAGTTCTTCTGTCGATTACAGAAGACAGCTCTTCAACATCTGCTTTTTTTATTTTATCAATTGTTATAAATGTTTCTAAAAGCTTCTTTCTTTTTGCTTCGCCGATTCCTTTTATAGACTCAAGTTCCGAGCGTATTGCAGCAGTTTCGTACTTTTGTCTGAAGCTTTTTATTGCAAAACGATGTACCTCTTCCTGCATTTCGTACATAAACCTGAAAAGAACACTGTTTTTATCAATCTCATATTCTTCTGTCTCATCAGTTATACCGCGTGTTCTGTGTTTGTCATCCTTAACAAGCCCAAAGACAGGAATGTCTTCACCCATAGTGTCCATAAGCATTCTTATGGCAGAAACATGTCCCTTTCCGCCGTCTACAAGAACTAAATCAGGCAATGGAAGAAATTTTGCCTTCTCCTCTTCTAAAGCACCGTCTTCTATGGCTTTAAGTTCGTCATACGCCCTGTTGATTCGTCTTGAGATAACTTCCCTCATACTCTCATAATCATCAGACCCGTCTACTGTCTTAATGTTAAACTTGCGATAGTCCTTTTTTGAACTCTTTGCATTGTTATATACAACACATGCACCAATACTTGATGCCCCCGATATATTTGAAATGTCATAGAGTTCAATTCGAAAAGGCGTATTATTAAGAGACAACAGATTTTTAAGCTCAATCAAAACACTGTTATCTTCTATCTGCTCTCTGTTACGCTTAAAGATATGTTGTCTGAGTGTTTCTTCGGCGTTCTTGTTGACCATACTTATAAGACTTGCTTTTTCACCACGCACAGGGGCGTAAATGTTGATTTTATGTCCGGTTTTATTTGTTAGCCATGCCTCAACATTGTCACAATCATCAATATTTACAGGAATCAATATCTCTTTCGGAATATTTGTTGCAGTAAAATAGTATTGTTTTATAAATTCAGAAACAAGTTCGTTGGCTGTTGCGTCTTTATCCTCAAAAACAAAATATTCAGACCCCTGAATTTTTCCGTCTCTCATATAGAAAATTTGAACGCAGCTTTCAAATTCATCCTTGTATACACCGATTATATCTCTGTTTTCTTCACCTGTTGAGATAATCTTTTGTTTTTCGCCAAGCGCTTTAATGCTTTCGATTTTATCTCTGTAACGTGCAGCCTTTTCAAACTCAAGGTTATCAGAGGATTCAAGCATTTTATTTTTTAAATCGGTGATTATATCATCAAGTTTCCCCTCTAAAACATTTGTGATTTGTTCAAAGGCTTCTTTATATTCTTCTTGCCCAATTTTATAACTGCAAGGTGCAGAGCATTGACCTATATAATAATAAAGACATGGCCTTCCTTTGCCTATATCACGCGGCAGAATTTTGCTGCAGCTTCTGACCTTGAACACATTTCTTATGGTTTCCAGAGCGGTTTTGACCGCCATACCACTCATATAAGGTCCAAAATATCTCGCACCGTCACGAGCAATTTTGCGCGTCATATAAACACGGGGATAATCCTCGTTCAATGTGAGCTTTATATATGGATAATGTTTATCATCCTTCAGGAGTATATTGTATTTTGGTCGATATTTTTTTATTAAATTACATTCAAGAACAAGGGCTTCAACCTCGGTGTCAGTTATAATGTAATCGAAATCACATATGTTTTCAACCATAGCGAGAGTCTTCGGTGTATGATTTTTTGAATTCATAAAATATTGACTGACACGGTTTTTCAACAACTTACTTTTACCCACATAAATTATGTCCCTATCACAATTTTTCATAATATAAACTCCGGGGCGCATAGGTAAGTTTTTAAGCTTTTCTTTAATGATATTCATAGTTTTTTACCTCAAAAAGAGCACGTCGCACAAAGCCTGCTTTGGCTAAACGACCTGCTCTTTAAAATCCATAACTATTTTCTTATTCAAATAAAAAGAATTAAGCAAAATTGGAAGAGATCAATTCTGATAAATCATTAACAGCCTCTTCTTCATCTGAGCCTTCTGCAACAATTGTGATATTCAAACCCTTAGTAATACCTAAGGACAAAACACCCAAAAGGCTTTTAGCGTTAACTCTCCTGTTATCCTTTTCAACCCAGATGCTGGATTTATACTCGTTAGCCTTTTGTATAAAAAAAGTAGCGGGTCTGGCATGAAGGCCAACCTGATTCTGAACAACTACCTCTTTCATATACATAATACCGCTCCTCTTTTCTGTACAAAACTCAATAAAATTGCCAGATATAACTCGTCTTATATCCTTAATATAATGATACTCGAAAATTAAAAATAAGTCAATACTTTTTTTCTGTTTTATCTAAAAAAAAGCAATTTTTTTGTTCATATTATACAAAATCCGTCCAATTAAACAAAATGAAAAGGATTATGATTAAATTAATTATCAATATTCAACAAATAGATTGATTCCTAAAAACTACTTATTTGCTATACGGCGCAAGCTCTATGCGGATAAAATACCCTTTGTCGTGACTGCAAACAGGGCAATTTTGAGGGACATTTGTACCGCTATATACATATCCGCAATTTAAACACATCCATTTAGTTTCAATATCCGACACAAATAATGTGTTTGTTTCAAGCATTTGCGCAAGCATTCCAAATCTATCGCCATGCTCCTTTTCAATTTTTGCAATGTTGTGAAAAGCAGCAGCGATTTGATTAAATCCTTCTTCTTTCGCTACATCACCAAAATTTTTATATACAACATCATGCTCTTCGTATTCATTGTGCTCTCCTGAACGCAATAACTTTGAAACATCGTCATATATATCAATTGGATAAGAGCCCGTTATCTCTATGTTTTCGCCTGAAAACTCTTTTAAAAAATCATAAAAAACCTTTCCATGTGCTCTCTCCTGCTCGGCAGTAAACTTAAATACGGCTTCTACAACATATAAATTGTTCTTTTTTGCACAACTTGCCGCAAAAGTATAGCGGTTGCGCGCCTGACTCTCACCGGCAAAAGCCTTTAAAAGGTTTTGTTTTGTCATACTTTCTTTAAAAGAAACATTCATAATATAACTCCAATCTTCCGCAATCCGGATATTTTTGTTATATTATGTGTTTATTTAGAGCTATTATTCAAAAACACTATTTCTTTTTATTTTTCCCTATACGAATTTCGTCTATTTTCAATTCTCTGTACTCTTCGCTTGACTCAATGCATTTTCCGCAATTATCACATTTTTTAAAAGGGTTAATATCACAATAATCACATTCGCCGCATTCGTCACAAATCTTCTCATCGTCTAAAATACATTTCTTTGTCAAAACTATCACCCCATCATTCTACATTACCAATTGTATCTGCCGCCTTTAAAACGCCAATTTTGGCAGCCTCATACACAATTCCGCCTTGCATATACGCAATATATGGCTCACATATCGGTGCATCTGCAGACAGTTCGATAGATGCACCCTGAACAAATGTGCCCGCCGCCATTATAACAGGGTCTTCGTATCCCGGCATATCCCAGGGTTCGGGTGTTACATAACTGTCTATTGCAGACCCTTGTTGTATCGCCTGACAGAATTTAATTACATTTTCAGGGGTTTTAAGTTTAACCGCCTGAATTATATCACTTCTTTTTGCATCAGGCTCAGGACATACTTCAAACCCGAGCTCTTTAAATATTTCGGCGCAAAGCATTGCAGTCTTTATGCTTTGACTGACAATATGCGGCGCCATAAAAAATCCCTGATACATACTTCGGTTAAAACCAAGGCTTGCGCCTGTGTGTCGACCAAGCCCGGGGGCAGTCAGTCTATAAGAAATTTTTTCTACTAAATCAGCTCTGCCTGCTATGTATCCGCCACTCAGAGCAAGACTTCCACCTGCGTTTTTTATAAGCGACCCTACTATAATATCAGCCCCAACCTCCGTTGGCTCTTTATATTCAACAAATTCACCGTAACAATTATCAACCATACAAACGGTCTCAGGACTGGCGGACTTGATACATTTAATTATCTCCCCTATCTCATCTACCGTTAATGAATCACGCCAATCGTATCCTCTTGACCTTTGAATTAAAGCAAGTTTTATGTTTTCGCTCTTAAAGGTTAACATAATTTTATTATAGTCAACTTTTCCATTGGGCAAGAGGTCAATTTGTGAGTAATTTATATTAAACTCCTTTAATGAGCCACAACCCTCTTCGCCTCTTATGCCAATTACTTCCTCCAGCGTATCATAAGGAGCCCCAACAACAGATACCATTGTATCTCCCGGGCGCAAAATACCATATAAACAACTCGATATTGCCTGAGTTCCGCTCACTATATTGTGGCGCACAATAGCATCTTCCGCACCAAAAACATCAGCATATACTTTATCAAGGGCATCTCTTCCCATATCATCATACCCATATCCCGATGTTTCGCCAAAATGTGCATATGAAATTCTATTTTTTTGAAACGCGTTCAGTACCTTAAGTTGATTGTATGCAGCAATCCTTTCAACTCTATCAAAAGCATCTGAGAGTTTTTCTTCCGCATTTTGCATCATTTCAATTGTTTTATCACTTATCTCAAAACTATCGCTTAACATTCTTTTGTTATTCATAGAAATACCTCTTATTCTGTATAATTCGTATTTAACATTTCAAATACCAGCATTTCAGCAGATTTTATATCATTGATATCAACAATTTCAAAGCCGCTGCCCATACATTTTACGG
>JAZNCD010000007.1:0-11623 GCA_045587365.1 Clostridia bacterium | reverse complement strand
CCAATGTTCTTGCCGATGAGCTGATCCTCAAAGCCGGGGATAAACTGACCTGAACCGATTGTAAGGTCAAAGCCCTCACCCTTGCCGCCATCGAATGCAACATCGTCAACAAAACCTTCAAAGTCGATGTTTGCAATGTCGTCTTTTTTAACGGCTCTGTCCTCAACGGGAACCATTCTTGAGTTGCGCTCTCTCAGCTTTTCGATTTCTGCGTCAACATCTTTCTTTAATGTTCTGTGGCTTACCTTTGTAGCCTTAATGCCTTTGTATTCGCCAAGCTCAAACTCAGGCTTAACTGTAACCTTTGCAGTAAAGGTTACGCCGTTTTCTTTGCTGATTTCGCCTTTTATGTCAATCTCGGGCTGGTCAACGGGGAAAATCTTATACTCTTCAACTGCTTTATCATATGCATCGGGAAGAACAATGTTTATAGCATCCTCGTAAAAAATTTCAGCACCGTAATACTTTTCGATTATTTTTCTCGGAGCCTTACCCTTGCGGAAGCCCTGAATGTTGATTTTTCCAACATTTTTTCTGTAAGCTTTTTCTACGCCTTTTTCAAATTCTTCGGCTGTAACAGAAAACTCAAAACTTACAACGTTTTTCTCGATTTTTTCTACTGTACTCATTAAAACACATTCCTCTCTGCTTCTAAAAATATACCATAGGCTATTTTATCACAATTTTATAAAAATTGCAAGAGTTTTTCGTATTTATTTAAATTTCGTAAAATTAAACAATTATTAATGAAAAACCATTAAAAATCAGTTGAAATCATCCCATAAAAAAGGTTATCCTGTCAATACGGGATGTCCGGGCACCCCAGGGTAGCCTCTCTTGGTCTGCGACCAATTCACCTTCAGGCCGTCCTTTGCAAAAATGTGAAATTTCACCATACAAAACAAGGGTGGATTTTGATGTGGGGAATATTTACAAATGTCCCGCATTGGGCGGTTGATAACCGCCCCTACAACAATGTACCATCTATGTCATAGGGGCGGATATTATCTGCCCTTTTTTAAAATATATTGTAAATTGTATTATAATTTAATATATAAAAAAGCCTGAGCCACAATCGTGGCGCAGGCTAAATGTAGACCAAGTTTTTGTGTGTCTATCTTACGGCTGCTTGCCGATGTATGCAAGAATTCCGCCGTCTACATAGAGGATGTGACCGTTTACAAAATTAGATGCCTCTGATGCAAGGAATACTGCAGGACCCATAAGGTCTTCAGGGGTACCCCAACGGTTTGCAGGTGTCTTTGCAAGGATAAAGCTGTCAAAGGGATGACGAGAGCCATCAGGCTGAATCTCACGCAGTGGTGCAGTCTGAGGTGTTGCTATGTATCCGGGGCCTATGCCGTTACACTGAATGTTAGCCTCACCGTACTCAGAACAGATGTTTCTTGTAAGCATCTTAAGGCCGCCCTTTGCAGCAGCGTAAGCAGAAACAGTCTCGCGGCCCAGCTCACTCATCATAGAGCAGATGTTTATGATTTTGCCGTGGCCTTTTTTAATCATATTAGGGATAACTGCCTTTGCCATAATAAAAGGTGCGTTAAGGTCAACGTCGATAACCTGACGGAACTCATCTGCACTCATCTCGCACATAGGAATACGCTTAATGATACCTGCGTTGTTTACAAGAATATCAACTACGCCGACTTCCTGCTCAATCTTCTTAATCATCTCATCAACCTGAGCCTCGTTTGTAACGTCGCAAACATAGCCCTTTGCATCAATGCCGTCTGCCTTGTATGCTTCGATGCCCTTGTCAACAAGCTCTTGTTTAATATCGTTAAAAACAATAGTTGCACCGGCTTCTGCAAGACCTTTTGCGATTGCATAGCCGATACCATAGGATGCACCTGTAACCAGAGCAATTTTTCCGCTCAGGTCAAATTTAGCAATTATACTCATAATTTATCTCCTTTTCTGCCGTCCTGCTGCGGCAAAATTATTTATAGCTTTTTATATCTGCAGGAAAAAAATAATAATTTTCTAAATTATAGTATAACATTTAGAAAAAACAATTTTATTGCTTTTTTTGTCAAGTATATTGCAAATCTCACATATGTGGAAAAATTGGGTTATAAATGTGTATAACCAAGCATAAAAAATGTAGTTTAAAATGGGAAAATATCATTCGTTGTCAAACAACAGGATTATGTGTATTATGGCTGAAAAGTGTTGACAAGTGGGCGCATTTGTGCTATAATGCCGAGGATGGGTAAGATAATTACCTAAGATTTTTAGGAGGTATTGACATGCAAGGAAAAGTAAAATGGTTTAATGCAGAAAAAGGTTTTGGTTTCATCGAGAGCGAAGAGGGAACAGACGTATTTGTTCACTATTCTGCAATTGCCATGGACGGCTATAAGACCCTAGAAGAGGGTGCCGAGGTTGAATTTGATGTTGTTGAGGGTGCTAAAGGTCCGCAGGCTACAGATGTTAAACGTGTGTAACTCTCTTTAGATATTTCTTTTATTAACTTGAATTAAACTGAGACAGAAGGACGGCAATGCCGTCCTTTTTCTTTTACGATTATACTATAAGAAATGGAGTGATAATGTATTGTTTTTGTAAAGGAAAATCCCACAGACCAAAGCCCGTGGGATTTTGAAATAAACAAATTATCTCTTTGAGAACTGTCGGAACGTAAAGAAAATATGCCGGTGGCATATTTTTAGTTTCGACCGATGAAGCGCTGTGCCGAATCGGCCAAAGGCCGAGACGGGTAAGAAAATACACCCACAAAACAATGTGGGTGTATTTTTTTATCTCTTTGAGAACTGAGGTGCACGACGAGCTGCTTTGAGTCCGTACTTCTTTCTTTCCTTCATTCTCGGGTCACGAGTGAGGAAGCCCTCAGCCTTAAGTGCTGCTCTGTATTCTTCGTCAACTTCAAGAAGAGCTCTTGAAATACCGTGGCGGATAGCGCCTGCCTGTCCGGTAAAGCCGCCGCCCTGTACGTTAACGATTACATCGAACTTGCCTGTTGTCTTTGTAAGCTCTAATGGCTGCTTTACAACAACCTTGAGGGTCTCAAGACCAAAGTATTCGTCGATGTCTCTCTTGTTGATAGTGATAACACCGGTGCCGGGTACCAATCTAACCCTGGCAACAGATTTCTTTCTTCTACCTGTTCCGTAGTACTGTACGTTTGCCATGTTTATTCAGTCCCCTTTCTTACGCCTGCTCCCAAGCAACAGGTGACTGTGCCTGGTGATTGTGGTTTGCATCTTTGTAAATTCTAAGCTTCTTTAAAGCTTTTCTGCCGAGAGTGTTGTGTGGAAGCATACCTGCGATAGCAAGCTCCATAGCCTTCTCGGGACGGGTTGCCATAAGGTCCTTATAAGAAACTTCCTTAAGGTGACCGATGTAACCTGTGTGTCTGAACCATTTCTTCTGGTTGATTTTGTTGCCAGTGAGGACTGCGTCCTTTGCGTTGATAACGATAACGAATTCACCGCAATCTACGCCCGGTGTGTACTGCGGACGGTGCTTACCGCGGAGAATAGTAGCAGCAGTAGCAGCTACACGTCCGAGGGGCTTGCCGGCAGCATCAATGATGTACCATTTCTTTTCAATTTCATTGGCTTTTGCCATGTAAGTTGACATAGTAATGCCTACCTCCTGTTATATATTTAGATAATCAATTTCAAAATAAGACAGCCCAATTTAAGGCTGCCTTGCTATTATAATACTTATTTTTTACTTTGTCAAGCACTTTTTTCAAAAAATTAATTTAGTATTACACGAACTCTCATTTTCGCCGTTTTTCTCTCTTATACTCTTGTATGCTCGCGTGCAAATTTCAAAAAAGTTTTTTATTTCCTTTAATTTCCCGTTATTAACCGTGCAATATCATTCCACGTCACAAAGACCATAAGAGCAATAAGCAGTGCAAAGCCGATTGCATGGACGAAGCCCTCTTTTTCAGGTGGCACGGGCTTTCTGAAAATAAGCTCAAGGAGAGCAAATACAATTCTGCCTCCGTCAAGTGCAGGGATAGGAAGAAGATTCATCACGCCAAGGTTGACTGCGAGAAATGCGGCAAAGAAGAGGAAGTTTAAAATTCCCGTCTGTGCAACTGCGTTCATTGCAGATACAACGCCGACAGGGCCTGACATATCACTGACACCTGCCTGACCGCTGAGTAGCATTTTTAAAGAAATAAACACAAGTTTAACCATCCAAATTGTCTGATAAAATCCCTCACGAAGGATTCCCCATGGGGTAATCTTTGCAGGTGCAATCTCAAAGCCGATAAGGTAGCCTTTGGTGCCATCATCATAGGTATACTCCATAGGGGTAAAGCTCTCGGTTTTGCGGATTTCGTCTCTCTCATATGTCAAAGTGTAGTTTGTATCTGTTGAGTTTGAAAGTTCAAAGCTTATGTCTTTTTTGATATTGACTCTTTTGCCGTTAATCTCAACAATCTTATCCCCTGCCTGCAAAAAAGAAGATGCAGATGCATCGGGACTTACATTTGCAACAATAGTGGAGGGAAGACCTCCGTTTTGAAATGCCGAGGTTGTGACAAGAGAAGTCACTATGATAAAGCCAAGCAGAATATTCATAAATGCGCCTGCGGCAAGTACGATTATCTTCGGCAGAGGCTTCTTGGTACTGAAGCACCCGTCGGTGTGAGTGTCTTCGTCCTCGCCATCCATCTTACAAAATCCGCCCATAGGAAAGATGCGGATTGAATAAAGGGTCTTTTTGCCCTGATATTTCCATATAGCCGGCCCCATACCTATGGCAAATTCAAGAACATTTACACAAAAGATGCGTGCGGCAATAAAATGACCGAACTCATGGACGAATATTATTACCGAGAAAATCAGTATTGCGCCAATAATAGTCAAAATCATAGTGTTTGAATCATCTCCGTTTTAATAATTGGTTGTCACTCTTTACCTCTGCATCTGCATTGATAATTTCTTCAATAGTTGGGGTTTCTATGTTTTTATATTTTGTCATTGCAGATTCTACTGTCTCTGCAATGTCCAAAAATCCAATTTTATCCTCTAAAAATGCGGCTACCGCCACCTCGTTTGCGGCGTTCATAATTGTCGGCATAAGGCCACCCCTTCTGCCTGCCTCTTTGGCAAGAGCAAGACAACGGAAGGTTTCTTCGTCGGGTTTTGCAAAGGTTATCTTTGCAAGGTCATTGAAGTCTATGCTTTTTTCCTGAGAGGTGAGCCTGTCGGGATAAGTAAAGGCGTACTGTATAGGGTGCTTCATAGAGGGGTATGACAGTTGTGCGATAATGCTTCGGTCTTCAAACTCTACCATAGAGTGGATTATACTCTCTCTTTGTACCATGACCTCAATATCGTCAATCGCCACGTTAAAGAGCCACTGTGCCTCAAGGACCTCAAGACCTTTGTTCATCAGGGTGGCACTGTCAATAGTGATTTTTGCACCCATACTCCAGTTTGGGTGTTTAAGGGCCTGTGCCTTTGTCATTAATTTAAGTTCGTCACGGGTTTTGCCAAAGAAAGGACCACCCGATGCCGTCAATAATATCTTGCGAAGCTCTTGCCTCTTGCCTGAGTGGAGGCATTGAAATATCGCACAATGCTCACTGTCAACAGGCAACAGACGGACGTTATGCTCTTTTATGGCATTCATAAAAAGTGAGCCTGCGGTGACGAGGGTCTCTTTGTTGGCAAGTGCAATATCTTTGCCTGCCTTTATCGCTTCCATAGTCGGGACAAGCCCTGCAAAGCCTACGATGGAGGATAAAACCATATCTGCATCATTTTCGGCAGCAATTGCACAAAGTCCATCCTGACCCGACAGAATTTTGCAGCCCGTGTCGGCAACGGCAGTTTTAAGCAGTTTTGCAGATGCCTCATCAGAGACCGCTGCAAAGGATGGCTTAAACCTTCTGATTTGTTCTTCAAGCAGTTTTATGTTTTTGTTGCCCGAGATTGCGACAACATCAATGTCAAATACGCCCCTGAGTTCTTCGACAACTTCAAGTGCCTGAGTGCCGATTGACCCTGTTGAGCCGAGAATAGATATCTTCATAAATTATATATCAATCCTTTGTGTTTTATTCCCCGAGTAAGTCCCATGGGGTAAGCATCCCTAAAATTTTCTCTTTTGGAGAGCCGTTTTGAGTTATAAAAATTGCCGCAGGACGCCTGTTTGATGGTCCTGACTTGTTTTCGAGCAACTTTTCAGCCTCAAAGACAGTAGTGGTGTGTGGCGCAAAAATAAAATCCTCACTGATATGGTTTTCAACCCTCAGATAGTAGGCAAAATCCTTTATCTGTGTGTTGTCGTCAATTATAATGCCCGAGTTTTTCAGTGTACACGAAAAAATCGTACTTATACTGAAAACACCGTACAAAAGCCCTGATTCCAAAACCGGAATATGAGAAAAGCCAAGTCGTACCATCTTCTCCATAACAGGCTTTGCTTTGTCAGCCAGCTTTGCGCATATTAAATTATCTCCTGTAACCGCACGGCTTAAGGCAAGAGGAGGAGCGGAAAGATAGCCTATAATCTGCCTCAGTGCAGTAATTGATGCATCTGATGGGATAAAAGGCGGTTCATCCGCGATGTCGAGATGGTGCGAGAGAATGTTTCTCATCTCTCTGCAGGTGTTGAGCACCTCTTTGAACTGTTTGCCCTCGGGAGTGGAGATATACTGCATAATAATACTGCTTCTGCCGTTTTTAAAGCCTCTGTCTTTAAGCTTTTCCTCAACAATTTTGTATAAATCAAGAAATTCGTCTGTTTTACGCATTGCGTTAGTCACAGGAGTCACCCTCCTTTTTATGTATTAGTAGCCAAGTGATCCGTCTAAGGAATCGTCGTTATCTATCCAGTCAGATACGGAGATAACAGTGAACTCGGTTGGGGTATTGCGGACAACAACCTTCTCGATGCCTGCATTTATAATCATTCTTTTGCACATGGAACAACTGTTGGCGTTTTCAACAAGCTCCTTTGTCTTTACGTCCTTGCCCACAAGATAAAGGGTTGCACCAATAGTGTCGCGGCGTGAAGCAGAGATTATGCAGTTTGCCTCTGCGTGCACACTGCGGCAAAGCTCGTAGCGTTCTCCTCTTGGAATGTTAAGCTTTTCTCTCATACAAAAGCCAAGGTCAGAACAGTTTTTACGGCCTCTTGGTGCACCTGTGTAGCCTGTGGCAACAATCTCGTCATTCTTTACAATGATTGCACCAAAGTTTCTGCGCAGGCAAGTTCCTCTCTCTGTAACTGTTTCTGCAATGTCAAGATAGTAGTTGTTTTTATCAACACGACTCATTGAAAAAACCTCCAAAATACATAATTCTAAGTTTATTATTTTATTATATAATAAAGAAAGAAAAACCGCAAGGTTTTTCTTTCGATAACAAAAAGCAGATTTGCTTTTGAATAATTGCCCTATGCCCATACAGTGGCCAAGCCCCACTGCAATGTCAGCAAATCTGCTTTTTATACAAAAAAGGCTTCCCCTAGGGGGAAGCTGTCGCCGAAGGTGACTGATGAGGGGAAAAATCTATCCCATAAGATGCTCAATTAAAATTTTAATACCAAGCAAAATTAAAATTACACCGCCTGTAAGTTCTGCTTTTGATTTGTATTTTACCCCAAAGATATTACCGATTTTTACACCAAAGGATGATATTATAAATGTAACAACGCCAATAAAGCTGACTGCTGCGGTGATATTTGTGTCTGGAAGAAATGCAAAGGTTACGCCAATTGCCAAAGCATCTATGCTGGTGGCTACTGCAAGGGGAAACATCTCTTTTGGAGATAATCCGCAGTTTATGCAATCGTCATCTTTAGAAAGAGCTTCCTTTATCATATTTGCCCCGATTAAGACAAGAAGAACAAAGGCAATCCAATGGTCAATTGCGGTAATGCTGTCTTTAAACTGTGCCCCGAGGATATACCCGATAAGAGGCATAATTGCCTGAAAGGCACCAAACCACAGACCTACCCACATAGAGTTTTTAAGGGTAATTTTTTTAAGTGATAAGCCCTTGCAGATTGCAACTGCAAAAGCATCCATCGAAAGCCCTACTGCCAATATAAAAAGTTCTGCTATTCCCATTATGTGCACCTCTGTATAGATTTTTGATACAAATATCATATTTGCTGATGACTATGATGTGTTTCGCGTATCTGTAGGGGACGGCGGCCACGACGTCCCGCTTGAAATATAAAATATAAGTTTTGTTACATTGTTTATCGGTAAAGTATTATTTTATAAGTATAATATCTCAGATAATTTTTGTCAACAAAAACAAGTATTTTTGCTCAAAGTGTTTTTGACATTTAAGATAATATGTGATAAAATATCAAGTCGAGGTGAAGATTATGACTATAACATACGAACTTGGTAAATCCCTGTATGTAAATATAACAAACAGATGCAGTAACGATTGCGGATTTTGTGTAAGGCAAAACCACGACGGCGTAAACGGAAAAGACAATCTGTGGCTTGACAGAGAGCCGACTGTTGAAGAAATAAAAGCAGATTTTGAAAAGCGCGACCTTACAAAATATGATGCCGTAGTGTTCTGCGGTTATGGCGAGCCAATGATGAGAGCATATGATGTGATAGAGGTTTCAAGGTGGCTTAGAGAAAAGTTCCCCAATGTAAAAATCAGAATAAACACCAATGGCCAGGCAAACCTTATATGCGGCGAGGATATTACTCCAAATCTTGAAGGGCTTATTGACTGCATATCCATAAGTCTCAACGCCGAAAATGCAAAAAAATATCAGGATATCTGCCAAAGTGACTTTGGTGAAGCGGCGTATGATGGACTTCTGGAGTTTGCACGCCTTTCAAAGAAATATGTGAGAGAGGTTGTGCTCTCTGTCGTTGATAAGGTAATGCCAAAAGAAGAAATAGAGGCTTGTCGTAAAATTGCCGCAGATTGCGGAGTGTCGTTCAGGGTAAGGGAGTATATAGAGTAGTTTACAGGAGAATTTTATGTTTGAGTTAAGTGAGATAACCATAGATAAAAAAGAGCTTTTAGAGAATTATCTCAAGCGCCGCTGCAGTTTGAATTCAGAGTTTTCTTTTACAAATCTATTTATGTGGCGCAAAAGTTATGATATACGCTATGTTATCATTGATGATATGCTTTGCATAATGCCGAAGCATACAGGCGGACCGAGAAGCGCTACCTTTCCTATTGGTTTTATTGATGTGAAAGGGCAGGAGAGTGATATAAAGCCTGTGATTGAAAAGCTTATGGCGTATTTTGAGGAAACAGGCGAGGTGCCTCTTATTCGCCTATATGACGAAAAGACTGTAAAAATTCTGACAGATAGTTTCCCGGGCAGGTTTATCATAACCGAGGATCGGAACAGTTTTGACTATGTATACAATGTAGATGAGCTGATAAACTTGCCGGGCAAGAGGTTTCATTCAAAGAAAAACCACGTTAATAAGTTTAAAAAGCTGTATCCGGATTTTGAGTATTGCAAAATGACACCTGATGATAAAGGAGAATGTCTTGCTCTCTTTGATGAATGGAGAGAGGGTAAATCTCTTGAGGGAGCGGGACTTGATGAGGAGCGGGAAGCAGTTTGTGAGCTTCTTGATAATTGGCAAGCCCTTGATATAACAGGTGGGTGCATTAGAGTTGACGGCGAAATGGTGGCGTTTTCTCTTGGAGAGCCTTTGCTTGACAATACGGTGGTTATTCACTTAGAGCACGCCGACACAAGTTATGAGGGGTCCTTTGCTATGATGAACAGAGAATTCCTTGCAAATGAGTGGAGCGGCTATAAGTATGTAAACCGCGAGGAGGATATGGGTCTTCCGGGTATGAGAAGAGCAAAAGAGTCATACAGACCTGCCTTTATGGTAAAAAAATATGTCGCAACCTTAGCATAGTATCTGCCATAGGAATGGGATTTATTTCGCCTGTAGGGGACGGCCTCCCGGACGTCCCGATGCGAATCATAAACAGAACAGTCATGCAGACTATTATATTATTATATATAAAATTTAAAAATTTTTAAAAAAGGTCTTGATTTTTTTATATAATGATGTTATAATACCAAAGTTGCTAATAAATGTGCCGCTAGCTCAGCTGGATAGAGCGTCTGACTACGGATCAGAAGGTCGGGAGTTCGAATCTTCTGCGGCACGCCATTTTAAAGACGGATTTCAAATTGAAATCCGTCTTTTTCTATTCTATTTCATTGACAATGGGTTGTCTGTATGGTAAAATTTTAGTGTTGACACAACTCTTGTTATGGAGGGGCAGCTATGAAGAGATTGTGGTACAGACAAGAGGCGGAATAATGGGACGAAGGACTTTATGCAGATGCAAGGACACAGATGCAGTAAACAAAGATAATTGTAAATATGTTCAAAAAACAGTATATATAAGACTTTGAGATGAAGGGCGAAAAGGTAATTAGCCAAAATATATAAAAGATATAAAAGGAGAGCCAATATGAAAATTGCAATAGGAAACGACCATACAGCTGTTGAAATGAAATTTGAAATTAAAAAGTACCTTGAAGAAAAGGGTCACGAGGTTGTAAACTGTGGCACCGATACAAGTGACAGTTGCGACTATCCTGTTTATGGAAAGAAGGTGGCAGATGCAGTTGTATCAGGCGAATGTGATTGCGGCGTGTTGATTTGCGGCACAGGTATCGGAATTTCTATGGCTGCAAATAAAGTTAAGGGTATAAGAGCGGCGGTTTGCTCAGACCCCTTGTCTGCACACCTGACTAAGCTTCATAACAACGCAAATATAATTGCCTTTGGTGCAAGAATTGTTGGGATAGAAACTGCAAAGGCAATAGTGGATGCCTACCTTGATACAGAGTTTGAGGGCGGCAGACACCAAAGAAGAGTGGATATGATTTCTGACATAGAAAGCGCAAATTTATAAAAAGAAGAAATAGAGATGCTAAAAGGAATACCAAGTATAATTTTAGACAATATAAAAATAAGAAAAAGAGGAAATTTTTTAATAAAAAGGCTTGACAAACAGGGGAGAAGTTGATATAATAACAAGGTCGCATTGATACGAGCGGGTGTAGTTCAATGGTAGAATCTCAGCCTTCCAAGCTGATTGCGTGGGTTCGATTCCCATCACCCGCTCCAGCAAAAATGCGCCTGTAGCTCAGCTGGATAGAGCAACTGCCTTCTAAGCAGTGGGTCAGGAGTTCGAGTCTCTTCAGGCGCGCCATTTTTGTTAAGCAAACCGCAAAAATGCGGCTTTTTTTATGTAATATATTAAATTTAAATAATAATTTTCGTTCTCTGGGGTACACTTTTATTATATTATTAACTAATCTTACAAAAATTTGTTAAAAAACTATTGACAAAATCCTTCTGATGTAGTATAATGTCAAATGTTGCACGGCGGTTTAGCCCAGTCGGATGGCGCAACTACCTTCTAGGCAATATGCATGGAGGCTGTTCTGTTTGAAGTGCTATTGTTTTATATGGTGGGTATAGCTCAGTTGGTTAGAGCGCTAGATTGTGGCTCTAGAGGTCGTCGGTTCGACTCCGATTATCCACCCCAAATTTTCGCAGCTCTGTATAAATGATAGATATTCGGCAACTTTTGGACCGAGTAGAGGATTGGGATGTCGCCAAGTTGGTAAG
>JAZNCD010000006.1:0-32009 GCA_045587365.1 Clostridia bacterium | reverse complement strand
AAATGCCGCAAACAACCAGCCCATTCCCTCAATAAGATAAAATGCCATAAATATCGGTATTAATATAACCCTGATAATTGTAAGCTTGTTAGGTGTATTCATACTAAATTATCCTTTCAAAAATAATTATCTGCATTCTTCCGTGCCAAACAAATCGTATTCCATAGCTTGCTCTACAAGTATATCTGCAAATTCTCCATTTTCTATTTTTCTGTCAGATTTAAAGAAAACTTTTCCGTCAATCTCTTCAGAATCCGCATATGTTCTGCCATAATAACTCTTTATAATCTCGTCCTTTTCTTCTACAAGAACACGCACAACCGAGCCGATTTTCTTTGCATTCTGCTCCTCTGATATCTCTGACTGAATAAGCATAACCAAGTCACGGCGACGCATCTTTTCTTCTTCGTCAACCTGACCATCAAGGCTATAAGCAGGAGTATCCTCTTCGCGTGAGTACGCAAAGACGCCAAGCCTTTCAAATTTAATTTCTCTGACGAAATCACAAAGCTCTTCAAACTGTTCCTCCGTCTCCCCGGGGAAGCCAACAATAAGAGATGTGCGGATTACAGCATCAGGGATTTGTGTTCTTATCTTGCCGATAAGCTCTCTTATCTGTGTCTTGTTTGTTCTTCTGCCCATTCTCTTTAGCACAGTATCGCTGCAATGCTGAATTGGTATATCAAAATAATTGCAAAGCTTTTCTTCTTTTGCAAACACAGCTATAAGCTCATCTGTCAAAAGTTCAGGATAGCAATAATGCACCCTTACCCACTCAACTCCATCAATCCTGCAAAGTCTCTCCAAAAGTTGGGGCAATTTATACACACCATACAAATCCTTGCCATACCTTGTGGTATCCTGTGCAATAACAACTATCTCACGCACACCATCTGCCGCCATTGCCTCTGCTTCTTTTACTATACTTTCCATATCGCGGCTTCTGTATTTGCCGCGAATTGAAGGAATAACACAATAGGTACAGTGATTATCACAGCCCTCGGCAATTTTCAAAAATGCAGTGTACTTTGGGGTGGTACGAAGTCTTGGCAAATTATCATCACATACATATGTATCGCCACAACAAATAATGTCTCTTTTATCATCATCAAGTTGCTTTATAATATCTGCAATTTTGTCATACTCGTTTGTGCCGACAACCGCATCAACCTCAGGGATTTCGGATAAAATCTGTTCTTTATACCTCTGTGCCATACACCCTGTAACAACAAGTGCCTTGCAGTTGCCCTCTGTCTTGTACTGAGAAAGCTCCAGTATACACTCTATTGACTCTGTCTTCGCATCCTCTATAAAGGTACAGGTGTTTATAATTATTGCATCGGCATCTTCTTCGTTGTCTACGATTTCAAAGCCGCCCTCTGTCAGAAGCCCAAGCATATACTCGGCATCAACAAGATTTTTTGAGCATCCAAGGGATGCAAGTGAAATTTTCTTAATCAATATTATCTTCCATTCTGTTGTTTTATGTGTAAAACTTAGTATTCGTCTTCAAATTTAAAATCATATTGAGACAGACATTCCCTTACCTCTGACGGCGAAAATCCACGGCGGGCAAGACGGGCTTTAAGTCTCTCTAAATCACGTCTTGATGTAATTCCCTCATAGAGTCTGCGGCTCTCTACGTATTCGCACACAGCAGCGAGGGTATCTTCCTCACTGTCACTGCAAACAGAATCAATTATACTTTTTGTAACACCCTTTGCAAAAAGCTCCTGCCGTATGCGATACATTCCCTTGCCGCCAAGACGCACCGATTGTGTCACGTAAGCCTCTGCGTAGACACGGTCATCTAAGATCCCTGCCGCAACAAAGTCTGCAACAACCCTCTCTGCAACCTCTTGCTCTATTTTTCGTCTTCTGAGTCTGTCCTCTACCTCGCGACAGGTATACATTCTGCACGCAACAAGCCCTGCCGCAATCTTTTTTGCCTTTTCGTATGTAGACATTTTTATTTCTTCTTAGGTGGCTTATTTACAGGGATTAACGGGGTTGCTTCAACCTCTCCTCCTGCCGCAACCTCAGGAAGGTCAGCCGCCGCACGAATCTTTGCCTCAATCTCTGCGCAAAGTTCAGGATTGTCCTCAAGCACCTTTTTCGCACTCTCTCTGCCTTGGCCAAGTCTTGTGCCGTCATAAGAGAACCATGAGCCACTCTTTTCTATTACATCAAAATCAACGCCAACATCAAGGATGTTTCCTATCTTGGAAATACCCTCGCCGTACATAATATCAAATTCTGCTTCTTTAAATGGCGGAGCGACTTTGTTCTTTACAACCTTAACTTTTGTTCTGTTACCCACAAGTCCACCATCTGTCTTGATTGTCTCAGAGCGACGGACATCAAGGCGAACTGACGAATAGAACTTCAGTGCACGTCCACCGGGGGTGGTTTCGGGGTTACCATACATTACACCAACCTTCTCACGAAGCTGGTTGATAAATATCGCAATTGTGTTTGAACGATTTACTACACTGGCAAGCTTTCTGAGTGCCTGAGACATAAGTCTTGCCTGCAGACCAACGTGAGAATCACCCATAAGACCCTCTATCTCCTGCTTTGGAACAAGTGCCGCAACAGAGTCTACAACCACAACATCAATTGCACCACTTCTGACAAGCTGCTCTGTGATTTCAAGAGCCTGCTCTCCTGTATCGGGCTGAGACACAATAAGGTCATCAATGTTTACGCCAAGATTTCTTGCATAAACAGGGTCAAGAGCGTGCTCTGCATCAATAAACGCCGCCTCTCCGCCAAGCTTTTGTGCCTCTGCAACTATATGAAGTGCAACGGTTGTTTTACCCGATGACTCAGGGCCGTAAATTTCAATAATTCTGCCTCTGGGCACACCACCGATGCCAAGAGCAATATCAAGTGCCATAGAGCCTGTGGGAATTGCATCAATTTTAATATCAGTCTTTTCGCCAAGGCGCATTACTGCACCCTGACCGAATTGTTTTTCTATGTTTCCAAAAACGCTCTCCAGCGCTTTTCTCTTTTCTTCATTCATACCAAATTCCTATCCTTTCTCATATTCCTTTGATGGTTTTTATATAATAAAAATCTCCATCTATAACATTATAATTTACCGATTTTGCAGTGTCAAGCATTAAATTATAAAATTCGACTATATATCTACCATATATAGTCAAGTTCAAGGCTTTTATCTCCATTTTCTTGTGTTTTCAGAAGTCCAAGCAGGCTTCGGCGCACAAGGTCAAGGGCATAAAGGCTTGCCCTTTCTCTTACCATACCTCTGCCGCCTGCCAGTTTTAGCCTCACCGTCGCCCATATATCATCTGTACATATGCCAACATATACAAGACCGACAGGCTTTTCATCTGTTCCGCCTCCGGGGCCTGCAATACCTGTAATCCCTATGCCTATATCCGCTCCGCTTTTCTCTTTTGCACCCTTGCACATCTCAAGGGCGGTCTGGGCAGAGACGGCGCCATATTTTTCAAGAGTTTCTTCTCTTACGCCGAGAAGCTTTGTTTTCTGCTCATTTGAATATGTGACAAAGCCACAATCCATACACGCAGAGCTGCCCGGAATTTCTGTAATCTTCTTTGACAAAAGTCCTCCCGTACAACTCTCTGCGAAAGACACCTTTTTGCCCTTTTCGATTAGCAATTTGACGACTGTACTCTGGAGCGTCTCATCCTCGCCCTCTGCATATATATGGTCACCGAGAATTTCTCTCACCTTTTCTTCAAGGGGCAAAATCATCTCTGCGGCTTTTTCTGCCTCGTCTGCCTTTGCAGTTAGTCTGAGTTCCATCTCACCCGTCTTTGCATAAGGTGCAATTGTTGGGTTGCTTTGCTGCATCAGCTCTGACAACTTTTCATCCGCCGCCGACTCTCCCACACCAAAGACCTTTAAAACCTTTGAGCGTATTACTCCGTCTGCCTTTTTCTCAAGATATGGGCGCACCTTTTCGCTTAGCATCTTATTCATCTCAAAAGGCGGACCCGGAAGCATTATAATAGTTGCCCTCTCGCTTTCAATTATTGCTCCGGGCGCTGTGCCGTAGTCATTATCAAGAACTATACACCCCTCAGGCATATCCGCCTGCTTTAGGTTGTTTTTTGGCATATATCTGTTTTGTTTTGCAAATCTCTCTTCAAGTCTGCGACGACTCTCTTCATGAGGCACGCATTTAACGCCACAAAACTCCGCAATCGTCTCCTTGCTCAAATCATCACAAGTTGGGCCAAGTCCACCTGTTGTGATTATTCCGTCTGCCCGACTTGCGGCTATTTCGAGCGCCTCTTTAAGTCTCTGTGGGTTATCACCCACAACTGTTGTATAATAAACATTCATACCAAGTTCGCCAAGCATTTGGCTTATATCCCTTGCGTTGGTGTTTACTATCTGTCCAAGCAAAAGTTCTGTTCCTATTGATATAATTTCAAAATTCATACAGTCGCCCCTCTGGTATTTTTTATAATGTATAGATTGTTCAGATGCCGAACATTTTAGCCAAAAGTTCATGTCATATTATGATAAAAAATTATTTTTTGAATTTATTGATCCACTCTAAAATCTCATCATATTTCATATCGCCTGAAGCAACAGATAAACCAAAATCTACAACATCTTCATTTGTGCAATTCATTTTTATGCCTTCTGCCTCTAAGAAAGTAAGCATAACATAAACACCAATTCTTTTATTTCCATCAACAAATGCATGATTAGATATTAACGAAAATCCAAGGCTTGCCGCTTTTTCTTCTTTAGTTTTATAAAGTTCTTCTCCACCAAAAGTAGCATAAGCATTATTAATAGCACTTTCTAAAAGCCCAACATCTCTTACACCAACACCGCCGCCCGTTTCCTGTGCTATAAGTTGGTGAAGTAAAAGCACTTTTTCCTTGCTTAATTTAATCATTTTGCCAACTCCTCAAAAGCAGGTTTAAATCTTTTCATAATCCTCTTTGCTGCAACATCAATTTTTTCATCATCGGATATATCAAAATATGAATTTGAATCCACATCGATAAGCAAGAATTTCGGCTTGTTATTCTTAAATATAACAGCCTGACCATTGTTCTCTGCAACTTTAGCAACCTTTGAAAAATTCTGATTTGCTTCTGTCATAGTTGTGATTGTTTCAGTATTTATATTCATAACTACCTCCTATTATTTATACAATAAATATATCCTACAATTTGCATTATATACAAATCGCAGGATATTGTCAATATAATTTTTCCGTCATATTTCAATATTTTTATATTGCGAGGCATAAGGTTTAGATGCAGCATCCTCCAAAGGCTCCCTTGTGTAAAGGGAGCTGTCAGCATAGCTGACTGAGGGATTGTTATTTCTTGTGTTTCATTTACAACCCCTCCGAGTTTGCTTTGCAAACCCACCTCCCCGATGCTCTGGAGAGGCTTTTTAACACATTTCCGCATCATGGTTGATTATCAGTTAAACTTCGCAACAACTACCTCGGTTTCCTCTATTGCCTTTGCCATCATTCCCTCAGGGTCAGTGAGGAGCTTTTCTGCCTCGACAATCTCGTCAAGGCTTGGCTTTGTTTTGGGATGCTTTGGCACAAAGATTGTGCAACAATCCTCATATGGCAAAATCGATGTTTCATAGGTATCTATCTTTTTTGATATTCTTACTATTTCCTCTTTGTCCATTCCTATACAAGGACGGAAAACAGGCATATTTACTGCATTATCCGTAACAGACAAGCTCTCCATTGTCTGGCTTGCCACCTGTCCGATACTCTCTCCCGTGATAAGCGCCTTTGCACCACGGGATTTTGCAATTCTTTCTGCAATCTGCATCATAAGACGACGCATAATGATAGTCAGATATTCTTTTGGGCACTTTTCTATAATATCAAGTTGAATATCCGTAAATGGTACAATATGCAGTTTTATAGGGCCTGTATAAACAGATATAATTTTAGCAAGGTCTATAACCTTTTCTTTTGCTCTGTCCGATGTATACGGATGACTATGGAAGTACACCGCATCTAAGGTAACCCCTCTCTTTGAAATCATCCATCCCGCGACAGGGCTGTCTATGCCACCACTGAGCAACAATGCCGCTCTGCCTGCAGTGCCAACAGGCATACCACCTGCACCATTAATTTTTTGAGTAAAAATAAAGGCTTGTTTTCTTATCTCTATCTGCACAAGTATATCAGGGTTATGTACATCTACTGACAACCCCTCTGTATTTTTAAGTATTACTCCGCCCATATGTCTGCAAATCTGCGGCGAGTTCATAGGAAACTGCTTGTCCTCTCGCTTAGCTTCAACCTTAAAGGTCTTACCCTTTAAGTCCATCTGGCCGAGACATTCTATGGTAGTTTTTTCAATAGCCTCCATAGTTTTTTCACATTTTACCGCGGGGCAAATATTTACTATACCAAACACCTTTGAAAGTCTATCCGCCGCCGCTTCCATATCTATGCCATCTTCAAGAGGCTCTACATATATGGTAGACTGTGAGCGTCTTACAGAAAACTTACCAAGTGATGAAACCGCGCTTGCCACATTGTCTACAAGCTTTTTTTCAAAAACAGGACGGTTTAGGCCCTTTAGTGCAATCTCCCCGTATTTTAAAAGAATTATATCTGCTTTCATTTGTATTTCTCCTTATATTAATTTCAAGGGGCTTTACGCCCCTTTTTATCTGTTTAATTTTCTGAGTCTCGGTATAACCGCCGCCAAAACCGACACAACCTTGTCGATTTCTTCTTTTGTGTTAAACTCCGACAAGCTAAAACGAATACTTCCGTCAATCATACCTCTGTCAAGCCCGATAGATGTCAGCACATAGCTTGGCTCTCTCTTATGGCTTGAGCAGGCAGAGCCGCTTGATACATAAATTCCCTCATTCTCAAGTGTGTGGAGGATTACCTCCGACTTGACACCGCCAAAGGAAATATTCAATATATGGGGTGCACACATCTGGGGGGTATTTACAACAACATTATCTATATTTTTGCATATACCGTCTTTTAATCTTTCCCTGAGCGACGCCATCTGCCCGATTGCATCTGTCATCTTGGAATTACAATGCTTCGCCGCAACCCCAAGACCTGCAATTGCAGGTACGTTTTCGGTTCCGGGACGAATACCTCCCTGCTGTCCTCCGCCAAATATAATAGGCGCAAGCTTTGTTCCCTTTTTAATATAAAGGGCACCAATGCCCTTGGGGCCATGAACTTTATGGCCGCTTATGCTAATAAGGTCAACACCCAAATCCTTTTGACGGAAGGGTACCTTGCAATATCCCTGCACCGCATCCACATGAAAATATGCGTTTGGATTTCGCCTTTTTAATATATTTGCCATTTTTTCAATAGGCTGGACCGAGCCGATTTCGTTATTTACAAGCATTACGCTGACAAGGCAGGTGTCGGGCGTTATCATCTCTTCAAACTCCGCAAGCTTGATAATTCCGTCACTGTCAACGGGTATATAGTCTATTCGCTTGCCCTTTTTCTCCAGTGCATTGAGTGTATTGAGTGTTGCCGGATGCTCAATCGGTGTGCTGATAATATGACCGCCTCTTGAGGCCTGGCAAACACCCATAATCGCAAGATTGTTTGCCTCTGTACCACCTGATGTAAAATAAATCTCGTCAGGTCTGACACCGAGGGTTTCTGCAATTGATTCTCTTGCTATCTTTATCTCTTTTTCTGCCGCAATCCCGAGCCTGTGAAGAGACGACGGATTGCCGTAGGTGTTCTGCATAACCTCAAAAACCTTATCGCACACCCGCTTATAAGGACGGGTGGTTGCACTGTTATCAAGGTAAATTTCCATTTATAATCAAATCCTTTCGGTTATAAAACAAATTTAGAAATTCAACTGAATTTATTGTAACATAACAAAAATGCTTTTTCAACTGTTTTAAGGGTAGATTTTAAATAATTTTACCCCTGATTATATAATATGTAATACTCGTCCCTTTGTTATTGATTTTAATTCAATATTGTGATATTATGTATATAATATGATTACTTCAGGGCTATGCCCTTTGGAGAGGTGCAACTTATATGGAAAGCAAAACCTTTAAAACTCTTGAATTTGATAAAATACTTCTTATGCTTGCAGAATTTGCAAAAAACGATGACGCCAAGACATTGGCTAAAGGGCTTGAGCCATCGGCACAGTTCAGGGTTGTTGAACAAACCCTTGAAGAAACCGATGCAGCAGTCACACTGATACTGAAGTATGGCTCGCCTGAAATTGTCAGGATAAACAATATAGACGAATCCGCAAAGCGTCTTAAAGTAGGCGGCGGACTGTCTATGACCGAGCTTTTAAATATTGCACGCATACTCAAGGGTGCACGCATAATAAAGAGATATACCCCCGAGCAGACAGGAATTCTGTCAGGCTATATTGGTGAGCTTGTATCGGCAAAGCCTCTTGAAGACAGAATAACAACCTCCATTATATCCGAAGAGGAAATGGCAGACCACGCAAGTGGCGAGCTTGCCACAATCAGGCGAAAAATCAAAAATGCATCTGCCAAAATTAAAGATACACTTGATTCTATGGTGCGGTCACAGACCTACCGCAAGATGCTTCAGGATGCAATTGTTACTGTCCGCAACAACAGATATGTTGTCCCTGTAAAGGCAGAATACAGGGGCGAGGTGCATGGTATTGCCCACGATATGTCAGCATCAGGCTCAACTGTATTTATAGAGCCGGACAGTGTTGTAAATGCCAACAACGAGCTTCACGAGCTATCCATACGCGAGAGAGCTGAGATTGAGCGTATACTTCTTGAAATCTCTGCCGAGGTCGCAGAAATAATTGAAGAAATAAAAATTGATTATGAGACACTTATTCATCTTGATTTTGTCTTTGCAAAGGCAAAGCTTGCGCTTGATTTAAAGGCGACAAAGCCTGTTTTAAATAACGACGGAGTTATCAGAATCAAGCAGGGTCGTCACCCATTGATCGACAGAAAAAAGGTTGTCCCAACCGATGTGGAGCTTGGAGACAGCTTTGACAGTCTTATAGTCACAGGTCCAAACACAGGCGGTAAAACCGTTGTGCTTAAAACAATCGGTCTTTTCTGTCTTATGACACAGGCAGGGCTGCATCTGCCTGCCGCAGACAGTACAACTATGCCTGTCTGCCCCGATATTTTTGCAGATATTGGTGACGAGCAAAGTATAGAGCAAAGCCTCTCTACCTTCTCTTCCCATATGAAAAACATTGTCGAGATTTTTAAAAAAGCAACAGACGGATGTCTTGTTTTGTTTGACGAGCTTGGTGCAGGCACGGACCCAACTGAGGGCGCGGCACTTGCAACTGCAATTATAGAAAGTTTTCGCTCTATGGGGGCAAAAATTGCCGCAACCACTCATTACAGCGAGCTTAAGCTCTATGCACTGTCAACCCAAGGGGTGGAAAACGCCTCCTGCGAGTTTGATGTAAACACACTCTCTCCGACTTACAGATTGCTTGTGGGAATTCCCGGTCGAAGTAACGCCTTTGCAATTTCCGAAAAGCTCGGTTTGCCAAAGCATATAATTGACCGCTCTAAAGAAATGCTCTCGGACGAGAATATTAAGTTTGAGGATGTTCTCTCCACAATTGAGGACAGCAGACTGTCAGCAGAACACAACTTCGAAGAGGCCAAAAAGCTTCGCCGCGAGACAGAGCGATTAAAGGCAGAGCTTGCCGCAGAGAGAGAAAAGATTGAAAAGCAGAAGGACAAAATCTATGACAGAGCAAGAGAAAAAGCAGAAAAGATAATTACAAATGTTCAGGCAGACATTGACGAGATGTACGACAAGATTAAGGCGGCACAAAAGGAACACAATGAACAGGAAGCCCTCCGTCTTGTACAGGAAATGCGCAAAGAGCTTGGCCTGAAGCTTAAGAAAAATAAATCTCCAAAAAGCAAAGCCGCAGCTGCCCCGAAAGGCAAGGCTGTAAACCTTAACACCTTAAAACTCGGGGCAAGCGTAATGCTCAGCGACCTTGGCGATAAGGGCAGTGTTCTTTCCATAAACAAAAAGGACAACACAGCCGTTGTGCAGGTTGGAATTATGAAAATAACTGCAAAGGCAGAAAACCTGACTCTCGTCGAAGACGAAAAGGTGCAAACAAAGCATCACACAGGGGGCAGCAGCACAAGCCATCTTCGCAAAGATGCAGTAAAGAACGAAATTGACCTTAGAGGAATGATGCTTCAGGAAGCTGAGTATGCAGCAGATAAGTTCCTTGACGAGTGCGCTCTATCAGGACTTACAACCGTCAGCATTATCCACGGCAAGGGCACAGGAACTCTGCGCTCAGGTATTCAGTCAATGCTAAGGCGCCATCCCCACGCAAAGAGCTTCCGTCTCGGCAAATACGGCGAGGGCGAAGATGGTGTAACTATTGTTGAACTTAAATAATTATTTTATAATGAAAAACTTTTAAAAAACTATTGTATTTTTCAAAAAAAAGTGTTACAATAATATTTACGATATTTGTGGGTTTTGTATCCCAAATAACTGAAATACATCGCATTTTTGTGGAAATAGTCTGTTTGTGATGAATTTCAGTGGAAACTAATTGATTCAGGAGAAGTTATTATGTTAAAGAAAAAGTGGTTGCTGAAGGAATTTGATAAAGCAAGGGTCCTTGAAATTTCCAAGACATTTGGTGTTTCACCACTGACCTCTATAATTCTTTTCAACCGTGGTATCAGAAACGATGATGAAATAAAAAGATTTTTGTCTAACGACCTTGATATTATGTATGATCCGTTTTTGATGCGAGATATGGATAAAGCAGTAGAGCGTATACTTTCTGCCAAGAAAAATGGTGAAAAAATCACCATATATGGAGACTACGATGTAGATGGCATCACAGCTATTGCAATTCTCTACAAGCATTTGAGCGAAATGGGAATTCCTGTTGGCTACTATATTCCCGACAGAATGCAGGAGGGCTATGGTGTAAATCGTGACGCCCTTGATAAGATAAAGGCTGATGGCAGCTCTTTAATCATTACCGTTGATACAGGTATTACCGCCGTTGAGGAATGTGAATACGCCCACTCTATCGGTCTTGATGTTATTGTTACAGACCATCACGAGTGCAAAGAGGTAATACCCGATGTTTATGCGGCAATAGACCCAAAGCGCAAGGACTGTACTTATCCATTTAAGAGCCTCGCCGGTGTTGGTGTTGTATTTAAGCTTATACAGGCCCTTGACGAGAATAAGTCCCTCCCTGATTTGATGGACAAGTATGCAGACCTTATGTGTCTTGGCACCGTTGCAGACATCTCCCCCCTTGTGGACGAAAACAGAATAATTGTTACAGAAGGCCTTAAGCGTTTTAAGAACACAAAAAATGTGGGTCTTAAGGCACTTATTGATGTATCTACCAACGGCAAAGCAATTACTACCTCTACTATCGGATACATTATAGCGCCGAGAATAAACGCCAGCGGAAGACTCGGATGTGCATCAAGAAGTGTTGAGCTTTTCCTTACAGACGATGCAGAAAACGCAAAAACTCTTGCAGACTCTCTCTGCGAAGAAAACACTCTCAGACAGCAGACCGAGCAAAAGATGTTTAAAGAAGCGCTTGAATATATCGAAAACCATCCTGAAATCAAAGATGACAAGATTATTGTTATTCCACACACTCAGTGGCATCACGGTATCGTAGGTATTGTTTCTTCAAAGATTACCGAGAAATTCTACAAGCCATCTATACTCTTTGCTATCGACGGCGACGAGGCAAAGGGCTCGGGCAGAAGTGTTTCAGGCTTTAACCTTTTTGGTGCTCTTGAAAACTGTTCTGATTTACTTGAAAAATTTGGCGGTCACGAGCTTGCAGCAGGACTTACCATAAAGGCTGAAAACATCGAAGCCTTCCGCAAGAAAATTAACGACTATGCAAAAGACAGCATCAGCGAAGCAATGCTTGTTCCAACTATTGCACTTGATGCTGCCATAAAGGTTCCTTACATAACCATTGACGCCGTTAACGATATCAATCGTCTCCAGCCCTTTGGTGTTGACAACCCAACCCCTGCTTTCGCTGTAAAGAATATCAAAATTCATAAAATCAGTGTAATGAGCGAGGGCAAGCATTTGCGTATGACACTTTTCAAAGACGGAAAGTATTTGGATGCAGTCGGTTTTGGTATGGGTGAGTATTATCACCACCTTGAAGAGGGCGATTTTATAGACGTTGCATTTGCTCTTGATATAAACGACTACAAAGGCTTCCAGAATGCTCAGCTCATTTTAAAGGATATTAAAAAATCAGACGATTAGTTCAGATACAAAGCCGGTGTTTTGCCGGCTTTGTTCATTAAAAGCAAAGGAGGTATTTATATGACTGACCAGGCTGTTAAAAACTTAGACACCCTGCTCCACAAAATTCGCACTTACTATAAATCAGGTGATTTAAATATTGTTGAAAAAGCATATAACTATGCCTCCGACCTGCATAAAGACCAGGTGCGTCAATCAGGAGAGCCTTATTTTATACACCCTGTAAATGTTGCCCACACAATTGCAGACCTTGAGCTTGACCCCCAATCTATTTGTGCGGCGCTTCTTCATGATGTTGTCGAGGATACTGAAGCTACGCGGGAGGATATTGTCGCAGAGTTTGGCGAAACAGTCGCTATGCTTGTAGACGGCGTTACAAAGCTTGGTAAAATCCCTACAAACTCTCAGGAAGAACAACAGATTGAAAACCTGAGAAAGATGTTTTTTGCCATGGCAAAGGATATCAGGGTTATTGTAATCAAGCTTGCGGACAGACTTCACAACATCCAGACTCTTAAGTATGTCAGAGAAGATAAGCAGCGCCGCATCGCAAGAGAAACTCTCGAGGTTTATGCTCCTCTTGCCCACAGACTTGGTATGTCAAAAATCAAGTGGGAGCTTGAGGATACCGCTCTTCGCTATATTGACCCAATCGGTTATTATGAAATTGTTGATAAAATCTCGCAAAAACGAAGTGAGCGGGAAAACTTTATTACAGATATTATCGAGATGCTGAAATTGCGTCTTGCAGATACCTTAAATATAACCCCCCATATAGAGGGCAGAGCAAAACATTTTTACAGTATCTACAGAAAAATGTTTATGCAGAACAAAACCATAGACGAGCTTTATGATTTGTTTGCAGTTCGTGTTATCGTAGATTCTGTTGCAGAGTGCTATGCAGTTCTTGGAACCGTCCATGAGCTATTCAAGCCCATTCCCGGCAGATTCAAGGACTATATTGCCATGCCAAAACCTAATATGTATCAGTCGCTGCACTCTACACTGATAGGTCCAGGTGGTACACCCTTTGAAATCCAGATAAGAACCTGGGATATGCATCATACCGCCGAAAACGGAATTGCGGCACACTGGAAGTACAAAGAGGGTATAAGTGGCACAACTGAAATGGATGAGAAGCTTGAATGGATAAAGCAGCTGCTCGACATTGAGAAAGAGACAAATCCTGAGGAGTTTATGAATGCCCTCAAGATAGATATGTTCAGCGATGAGGTATTTGTCTTTACACCAAAAGGTGATGTTGTAAACCTTCCTGTAAACGCAACACCCATTGACTTTGCATATTCTATTCACAGTGCAGTCGGAAATCGTATGACGGGCGCAAAGGTCAACGGAAAGATTGTTACCCTTGACTATGCACTTAAAAACGGTGATATTGTTGATATTATTACATCAAATACAAGCTCAGGGCCCAACCTTGATTGGGTAAAGATATGCAAAACCTCTCAGGCACGCACCAAGATAAACCAATGGTTTAAAAAGGTAAACCGAGAGGAAAATATAGAAAAAGGTCACGAGATTTTAGAGCGCGAGCTTAAGAAGAATGCTATTCCTCTTACCTTCCTTGATGATAAGGAGCTTTTTGCAAATCTTATTCGTAAATACGGCTTTAATAACATTGATGACCTTTTTGCGGCAATCGGCTTTGGCAGTACAAACGCCGCACGATTTGTTACAAGATACAAGACCGAGTGCAAAAAGATTATGGCAAAGGACGAGACTCTTGCACCTGCCGATATTCTGCCTCTTGTTGTTAAAACAACAACAAGAGCAAACAACAGTGGCGTTGTAGTTGAGGGAATAGAAAACTGTCTTACAAGATTTTCTCATTGTTGTAATCCGGTACCCGGTGACAATATTGTCGGATACGTAACCCGTGGCAGAGGCGTCGCTATCCATCGTGTTGACTGTATAAATATGATTCAGGCGATGAACAACGAAACAGAGAGCACGCGCTTTATACCTGTCCACTGGGCAGAGGATACACACTCAAGTTTCCAGTCGGGTATTAATGTTACTGCAACAGACAGAGCAAATCTTTTGCTTGATATTATGACAAAGGTTGCAGACCTTAAAATTCCGCTCACTAATGTAAACGCAAGACAAGCCAAAAACAATCTTGCAATCATAGAGCTTACACTTGAAATTTCCGATACAGAGCAGCTTGATCGTGCAATCAATCATATAAATTCTGTTGACGGCGTAATCTCTATAATCAGACGCAGACAGTAATCAAGGAGAATATTTATGAAAATTCACAGACTTGTTTTTGGAGAGCTTCAGACAAACTGCTATCTTTGGGCGGACGAAGCAAGCAGCAATACAATTGTCGTTGACGCACCTGATTGTGCCGACAAAATTATAGAAGCTGCAGAAAAGCTTAATCTTAAAATTACAGACATTATACTGACGCATGGTCATTTTGACCACACACTTGCACTTTTTGAGCTTAAAGAAAAAACAGGTGCAAAGCTCTCAGTTTTTGAAAAAACAACTGAATTTATAAAGGACAGGGTTTTAAACCTTTGTCACTATGTAGACGCAGACTATACACCGGCCCGGCCTGATGCAATACTCAAAGACGGTGATGTTATAGATTTTTACGGCAACAAGATTTCTGTTATTCACACACCCGGGCACACCGCCGACAGTATTTGTCTTTTGTGCGACGATACACTGATAAGCGGCGATACCCTTTTCCGTCTCAGCGTTGGCAGATGGGACCATCCGACAGGCAATATGAATGACGAAATTTCTTCCATCACCGAAAAACTTATGGTTTTGCCTGACGATGTTAAGGTATACCCCGGCCACGGATTTTCAACTACAATCGGAAAGGAGCGAGAGGGCAATCCCTATCTGCTATGATAAACTCCGATAAAACACCCTGGGGAATCCTCACAGGGATTCGACCATCTAAAATTGCAACCAAACTATTACTTGGCGGTATGGACGAAAAATCTGCCGCCGAGTTTTTTGTGCGTGAATACGGCACAAATATGCAAAAGGCACAGCTTGCAGTTTCGGTTGCTATGGCAGAGCTTCCAATCAGGCAGAAAATGTATGATGACGGCATTAGTGTATACATTGGCATCCCATTTTGTCCGACCCGTTGTCTATACTGCTCTTTTGTTACCTGCGGCACTCAACAAGCGGCAAAGCTTATGGGAGAGTATGTTAAAAACCTGAAGAGAGAAATCTCTTTTACCTCGCAGATACTCAAGGAAAACAGAGATAAAATAGAAACCCTTTACATAGGCGGCGGAACACCTACCACACTGACAGAACCTCTCCTTGAAGAATTGCTTTGTCATATTGATAAAGAATTTGACTTATCTTATCTTCGCGAATACACTGTTGAGGCAGGCAGACCCGACACAATAACTGAGGAAAAACTCAGGATTTTAAAGGCCCATAACGTCAGTCGCATAAGCATAAATCCGCAGAGTATGAACAACGAAACATTAAAGATCATCGGCAGAGCACACACAAAAGAGCAAATAGTTGAGGCATTTGCCCTTGCGAGAAAGTGTGGGTTTGATAATATAAATATGGATATTATTGCAGGACTGCCGGGAGAAAATCTTGATATGTTTAAAAAGACCTTAAGCGAGGTCACTGCACTCTCTCCCGAGAACACAACTGTGCATGTAATGAGCATAAAACGCTCTTCAAGACTTCACGAGTATTTAGACGGCTACACTCTGCCGAGCGGTGATGTTGTGTCAGAAATGGTAGATATAGCCTATGAATACCTTTGCGACAATGGCAACCATCCATATTATATGTACAGACAAAAGAATCAGCTTGGCAATCTTGAAAATGTAGGTTATGCAAAGCCCGGCTATGATAACCTTTATAACATCTACATTATGGAGGAAATCCAGTCTATAATCTCTCTCGGTTGTGGTGGCGTAACCAAAACTGTTGACAGAAGCCTTGATAAAATAGAGCGGATTTTTAACGTTAAAGAGCCAAAAGACTATATCGAGCGGATTGACGAAATGCTTAAGAGAAAGGATATCCTCAGGACAATCAAATACAGATAAAAACAGAGTACTGCTATGCAGTGCTCTGTTTTGTTATACTTCTTTTTCCATTGTTACGTGAACGACGCCCTCTTCGAGAAACTCGCCCGAGACTGTTGAAAAGCCAAGCTTTTCGTAAAAACCAATCGCTGATTTCTGTGCGTGAATACTTAATTTAATGCAGTTATAGTGTTTCTTTATTTCTGCAATGCTCCGCTCCATAAGTTCTCTGCCTGTGCCTTTTCCATGCTCAAGAGTCAGAACTCTGCCCACCAACACGGCGCCTGACTCTTCTCCCTCGTATGCCCTGAGATACGCAACAACTCTCCTGCCTTCCTTAAAGAAACAATGCAGGCTTTTATAATCCATATCGTCAAGGTCCTGACAGACAATATTTTGCTCAAGAAGAAAAACATCTGCTCTTGATTTTATAATTTCATATACTTCCTCTGCGGAAAGCTCCTGAAAATGTTTAACTGTAAACTCCATCTTTTACTCCACAAATTTATAGATTATTTAGAATGCAGACACTGCAAGAATTACAATTATAATAAGCGGCAATACGTATGACAAATAAGGTCTCAGCCACTTAGCAAGTTTAATTCCCTTACCTTCATTTACCTCGGCAAAGTATTTGTCCCATCCCCATCCGTAGCGGATTGTACAGAACAAAACATAGATAAGACTGCCAAGAGGCAACAAAATATTGGAAACCGCATAATCCTCCATATCCATAATTCCCTTGCCGGCAATCTGAACATTCTCCCATACAGTAAATCCAAGGATACAGGGAAGTGAGAGAACAAACATAAGGATAATGTTGATAATCGCAACCTTGCGTCTGCTCATATTTGTAAGTTCAAGCCAGAAGGACATAATATTTTCGAACACCGCTATTACCGTCGAAAATGCTGCAAATGTCATAAACACAAAGAATACAGTTCCGACAATCCTTCCGATAGGCATTGCGTTGAAGATGGCAGACAGGGTGGTCATCAAAAAGCTTGCGCCAACCGTTGAGGCATCTGCAGTTACACCATTGTTATATGTAAAGCAGGCCGGGAAAATAATAAGACCTGAAATAAGTGCAACCATAGTATCAAGAGACATAATGGTCATAGCTTCGCCTGTCAGGCTTCTCTCCTTGCTTATATAGCTGCCGAATATTGCAATAGAGCCGATACCGATGCTCAGGGTAAAGAAGGCCTGTCCCATAGCAGCTGACAAAACTGTCCAGAGGCCATGCTCTTTTATTCCGTCAAGGTTTGGTACAAGGTAGAATTTAAGTCCCTCTGCCGCATTTGACAGGGTACAGGAATATACCGCAAGGCCAACCATAAGGGCAAGCAGGGCAAGCATCATTACCTTCGTGATTTTTTCTACACCCTTTTGAAGTCCCATAGAACATACACCAAAGCATAAGATAATAACAAAAAATGTCATTCCAATCATAAGCCCCGTGTTTGTAACTATACCGCCGAAAACATTACCAAGCTCCTCTGCCGTTGAAAAACTAAGTATCGAACCGTTGACATATTTAAACACGTATATAACCATCCACGCAGATATAATAGTATAAAACATCATAAGCAGATAGTTGCCGGCAATACCCATATACTTCATTAAATGCCATTTCTGTCCGGGTTTTTCAAGTACATCGAACGAAGACGCTATGCTTCTCTGGCTTGCTCTGCCGACAGATAATTCCATAGTCATAATCGGAAGCCCCAAAAGAAGCAGGAACGCAATATAAATCAATACAAAAAGCGCCCCGCCATACGAGCCTGTCAAAATGGGAAAACGATACACATTTCCAAGACCAATTGCACAACCTGCAGATATAAGTATAAATCCAAGTCGTGACGAAAATTTTTCTCTCTGTTTCATTTTTCTTCTCCCTTTTTACTTATAAATTACCTTTATTATAAAATCATTGCAGGCTCCTGCACCTCAGGCTCTGCATAATATTCAATCTCATCAAGGCGTTTAAACTCATACCCCTGACCTCTTAAATATTCAATAATACTGCCAAGAGCATCAGGAGTGGTTGTTTTAGCCGCGGCATCGTGCATAAGCACAACAATATTTTTACCAATCGCAGTTTCTCTGACTCTGGCAAGTAGTCCGTCGGCACTTCTAAGGGCAGTCTCTGCATCTCCGTTTAAGCAATTCCAGTCCACAAAATAAAAGCCTTTTTGCTTAAGCACCTCTTTGTACTGCTGTTTTACCTCGCCATATTTGCCCGCATTATGTCCGCCACCGGGGAAACGCATCAGTTTAAATGCTTCCTCTCCTGTAACCTCGCATATAAGCCGATGTGTTCTCTCTATTTCTTCTGTAAAGCTGTCAGCAGATGCATAAAGTTCTGCATACTGATGAAAGTATGAATGGTTTGCAATAAGGTGCCCCTCATCATAGGCACGCTTTGTAATATCTCTGTTTAACTCAAGCATTCTGCCAAGCACAAAAAACGTTGCTTTAACATCGTATTGTGCCAAAACATCCAGAACCCTGGGGGTTACCTCTTTTGTCGGTCCGTCATCAAAGGTAAGATAGCATATTTTGGTGTCAACCCCTTGTGCACTTGTCGCAATTTTCAAAAGGTCATTTTCTTCTTCAGCAGGCGGAAAATTGTATTGCTTTGCCTTGGCGGCGGCTTCCTCCTCTGCGCGGATTTGCGCCTGTATTGCTTTTTCTTCTACCGCTTTATCAAATGCCATCTTTACCATAAATGATGCAATTACAAAACAAAGTGCAATCAACACCCAAACAACCATCTTCTTTTTAAATATGTTTTCTGTGTTGTTATGCAACGCAAACCCTCCTCATTAGTTTCTTTTTGATAATAATATCTTTATTTCTTTTTTATGTCAATACTATCTCAGCATTTGTTATTGTATTTTATTATTCGTTATCTACAGGGTCCATATGAATAACAATATCGACTCCAAGCTCATCTAAAATCTTATGCTCAATTTCGTCAATCACAGAATGTATTTCTGTTATTGAAAGATGACTTGAAACCTCTGCATGAACAGATGCAATCTTTCTGCCCGGACCATAATCGTGCACCATAAGGTCATGCATACCAAGGATATATTCTCCATTTGTCAGCATTTTTTCAATCTCATCTATAAGCTCGTCAGACGGGGCTCTTCCCATTAGTCTGTCTATTGTGTCACGTGCAGCAGAGACTCCCGTCCACATTATCATAACAGAAACACAAAGCCCGACACACTCATCAACAGGGAAGGAAACATAGCGCGATATAACCGCAGATACAACAACCGCAGATGTGGCAATAATGTCACCAAGGCTATCCTTTGATGCGGCAATCAGCATCGAAGAGTCAATTTTCTTGCCAATAAAGTTATTATATCTCCACATCCAGAGTTTAACAAATATTGATATAACCAGAACAGCAGCAGTGGTTGCAGTCAGAGTAACCTTGCTTGGGTTTATAATTCCGCTTATCGAGCTTTTAAGAAGCTCAAAACCAAAAACCAGAATAATCATAGCAATTATAAGTGCAGATATATATTCAGCTCTGCCATGCCCATAAGGATGCTCTGCATCTGCCCGCTTGCCGCTAAGCCACGCCCCTGATACAGATATAAGCGATGAACCAAGGTCCGAAAGATTGTTAAATGCGTCTGTAATTACCGCCAGACTGTTTATGATTATTCCTATCGTGAATTTAATTACAAAAAGACAGAAATTGCAAATTACACCAAGGACACCGCAAAGTACCCCATAGCTTTTTCTCACCTGTGGGTCTAAAACGTCATCACTGTTTGAAATAAAACGCTTTATTAAAAGCCTGACCATAAGTCACCTCTTCTAAAAATTAATCATTCTGCATCGGTATTTTACATTTATAACAAGTCCGACGGCAAGCAAAGTCGTAAGCAGGGACGAGCCGCCATAGCTGAAAAACGGAAGTGTAATTCCCGTTACAGGGAAGATTCCGATACACATACCGATATTTTCAAAGGTCTGAAAAATCAACATTGCCGCAACACCTGTACATATATAAGTGCCGAGAGAATTTCTTGCATTTATACCTATATATATGCATCTTATTATAATTGCGCTCATTAAAATGATTACCAGAACTCCGCCTATCATTCCAAGTTCTTCGCATACAACAGAGTATATAAAGTCAGTATGCCTCTCAGGCAGAGCATTATTTAGCTGACTGGAGCCCTTGTAAAGTCCCGAGCCAAAAATTCTTCCCGAGCCGACTGCAAGCTTTGACTGTAGAACATGATAGCCCGAGCCACTGGGGTCATTCTCGGGATTAAACAGGTTTATAATACGGTTTTTCTGATAATCCTGCAAAAAGAAAATCCACGCAAGCGGACAAATTGCCGCAACTGCACAAGCACCGCCGATTATATACTTTACACCGATTCCTGCGGCAAAAAACATAACAACGCAGATAAACATAAATACAGATGCCGAGCCAAAGTCCGGTTGCAAAAGTATAAGAGCAATAGGTATAAGGGCATAACCCAAAAGCCTTAAAAAGGTCTTAAAATTATTTATCATTATGTCATTTTCGGACAGTTGTTTTGCAAATCCTATAATGAATATAATTTTTGCAAACTCTGCAGGCTGAAGACTTACAGGTCCAAGCACAAACCAGCTTCTCGCTCCGTTTTCTACTCTTCCGATGCCGGGAATAAGCACCAGAACCAAAAGCGCAAGACATGCAACTGAAAGATAAGTCGATATTCGGGCTAAATACTCATAATCAAGGACCATAAAGGCACATATGCCGCAAATACCAAGTATAAGTGCCGCCGACTGGACTATAACATACCTGATTGAACTCTCCCCGCCTGCACTTGAAATCATAATTATTCCAAACACAGACGCAGCAACAGTCAGTGCCACAAGCCAAAAATCCATATTCCTCATAAATCCTCTTAAGCCACCGGATCCTCTGAACATAATTACTTTCCTCTCAATTTAATCAAAGTTTTATACTAAGTGCTACCCCATCGCCAAGGGGTAATATATCTGTTTCAAGCTCGGGATGAGAACACAACATATCAATATAATCCCGAAGTCTTCTGACAATTGTTATTTTCCTGTGCTGAACAAGCTCATCAGTTGCCGTCATTCCCTTATACAAGACGTTATCCGATATCAGCAATCCGCCCTTTTTGAGCATCCTCATACAATGGTTAAAAAACTCACCATATTGTCCCTTTGCAGCATCTATGAATATCATATCATATTCTCCACTCATATTGGGCAGAATTTCTTTTGCATCACCTTTTATAATATGTATCTTGTCCTCTGCCTCTGCCCTCTTTATATTCTCAGTTGCAACTCTTGCCGCATCTGCATTTATCTCAATTGTATCAATATGCTCTGCCCCTGCATTTACCATACGTATCGCAGAATATCCGATAGCCGTACCAACCTCAAGGACTCTTTCAATTCCGCCAAGGCGTATCAAAAGCTCTATCAGTTTTATGGTCTCAGGCTGAGAAACGGGCACATCGTACTCTTTTGCAAAGGCCTCCATATCGGCAACAATTCCGTCACTTGGTTTAAGCGACCGTCTTATATATCTGATTATATACTCATAATTTATATTATCATCAATCATATTTGTCTCCAATCAGCTTTACTGTAATCTGTTTTGGTTTGCTATATGCTCTTCAAAAGTTTTTGCAAAAACACTGTAACTTCCGTCGGCAACTGACATAAAGTAGAAATAATCTGTATCCTCGGGATAAAGTGCCGCCTCTATTGACTTAAGTCCCGGCGATGCGATTGGTCCGTAAGGAAGACCGCTGTTTCTGTATGTGTTATAGGGCGACTCTATCATCGTGTCCTCGTTGCTGAGCACTGCCTTTCTCTCTTTTAAGATATATTGTATCGTCGCACAGGATTCAAGACGCATCCCTTTATTGAGACGATTTATAAATACCGATGCAACTTTTCCGCGCTCTTCATCGTTGGCAGCCTCCCGCTCTATTACAGAGGCAAGATTTATAACCTCATCAAGGCTTCTGTTAGTTTGTGCCTGCTCATAAACAGGAATAACCTTTTTTTGAAAATTTTTAAGCATTACATTTATAATTTCGCGCTCGGTCATATTGCTTGAAAATGTATATGTGTCAGGGTACAAATATCCTTCAAGCCGATTATCTCTATCAGGGATTTGAGTTACAAAATCGTAATCAAAGTTTCCAACCTGTGCTTCCCGCATAAAAACATCACGATTTATAAGACCTTCTTCTTCAAGCACATTGGCAACCTTCCATACCTCATATCCCTCGGGAATGAGGACCGTGTAAGTATCTGCCTCAGGCATATTCTCAAGCTCCTTCATTATTTGCCTGTAACTCATAGATGGGTTAAGCTTGTGTATACCCATCTGATAGATATGTCTGCCTGTCAGTCTTGCATATATCTTAAAGGCAAGCTTGCCATTTATAATGCCTGTATCGTCAAGTTTTTCCGCAATGGCAGACAAACCCTCTCCCTCTGAGACCTTAATATCAATAAGGGCCTTTCCGCCGCCTATTCCTGCCATATCAAATATGGCAAGGAGCAGAATAATCAGCAAAATTGCTATAACGCCAATTTTAATCATTTGTTTTTTGTTATACATTTTCATCACCTGTTTATCTTACACCATACCTACAATTATATTTGTTATAATTACCGCCGCAATACTGAGCAGTATTGGAATATTTACAAAGCTCTGTCCAAGCAGTTGTGAAGTCTTTATCTTTGTTTCATATTTTGGTTGTTTTGTTGCTTTTATAAAAAGTGAGAACAAAACAACAAAGCATATAATTCCGCTTATAAACAGTCCAATCGTTAAAACAGGCTCGTACCCAAGCTCGGTATTATAATACGCAAGAAGCAGGGCAGTAAGGTTGTTCATCAAATGAAACACAATTGCACCATACAAAGACCCTGTGCGACGTGCAATTGCTGATAAAATCAACCCCATAAACAAATATCCGACAAATCCGTAAACATCACCATGCAATATGGCAAACATCACCGACGAAAATATTGTTGCGGCTTTTATATTCATCTCTTCCATAGATCCGTCAACTATCCCTCTGAAGAGAAACTCTTCAAAAAAAGACGGAATAACAGCGATAACTACAATGGCTGCAAAAAGCTCCGCAGGACCACTCATAAGATAATTCTCTGACACACCTGTAATAAGATTAATGGGAAGATTTATCACAACCATAACAAACTGCCAGCAAATTCCAAGCAATGCCACAAATATAAGTGCATACGGATCGCACGGTTTAAGCCGAAACCGCTCTGCCGCAGTTTGCGTTGTTATCTTGTTTGTTTTGGCATATATGACAATCGGCACCACATAGGCGGTCAATCCAATGATAAGCGTATTTATATACACAGGTATCGGATTATCAAAAAAATCAGATATAATGCTTAAAACAATCATATCGACTGCGTTTATCACAGCAATACTCAGTAGCATATATCGTATCCCTCTCAGCTTTTGTTTATCCTTTATATACAAACTCGCCATTTTTTTATCATCCCCTCAGGGCAGACAATTATGTCCACTCCACAATCAAATTCTTCCGTTGGCAACACATCGGTTACACACTGCGAAAAGGCAAACCCAACGGAAACACCCTCAAAATCCTTTAAAAATCTGTCATAATATCCGCCACCATAGCCAATACGCATACCTCTTTTATCAAAAACAACCCCTGGAACTATGGCAAGATCAATCTCAGCCGGCATCACTTTCTGTACATCTCCGCTTGCAATTAAGACGGCTTTTGGCTCACATATGTCATACGCCCCCGTCTCTAACTGGTCTCTGTTCTTTATCTCGTACATATCCATTGTATGGGTCTGTGTGTTACAAAGAGGCACAACCACTCTCTTGCCATCATTCAAGGCCCGGTCAATCAGGCTATGGGTTTCAACCTCCGACCTGACAGACACATATGCAAATACAAGGTTTGCAGCTTTATAAATGTCACTTTGGCATATTATATCCTGAATTTTCATACTCATTTCACGGCGAATATTCTTGTTTATATTATCCCTTATCTGCGCATACATTTGACGCAGTCTCTTCTTCTCGCTCAAGACAATATATACTGCATCTGCGAGAGAATCTCGTCACCTGTGCCGCTCTCACCCGAAAAATAGTCTACAATCGCAGAGCCAAACTCAAGTGCCGCACCAGCACCCTTTGCGGTGATAATATTGTCGCACACAACCACAGAGCAATCGCATACATCCGCTCCGTGCAGATGTTTCTCAAATCCGGGGTAGCAAACTGCCTCCCTGCCGTTTAAAAGACCAAGCTCGCCAAGTATCATAGGTGCCGCACAGATAGACGCTATAAGAAGTTCGTTCTCTGCACAATAGTTAATCAATTTATTTACCTTTTCATCCTTTTGAAGATTTAATGTGCCCGGCATTCCACCCGGAAGAATTATTCCCTCTACATCCTCAGGATTAATATCCTCTGCGTTTATGTCAGTTGAAATCTTTATCGAATGTGCTCCGCAAATCTCTTTTCCTCCAACACCTGCAAGAGCAACATCAAGCCCTGCCCTGCGCATAATGTCTATCGGTGCGATAGCCTCAACCTCTTCAAATCCCTCTGCAAGCAATACATATATCATAGTTAGCCTCCTTATTTAGAATGTTTTTTTACTGTTAATATAAACTTTGGCAGAGCCGCAAATCTGCCAATTCTGCTTGGTTGCTTTAACAATCTGTAAAACCATTCAAGGTTAAGCTTTATAAAAATCTTTGGCGCACGCTTTACTGTCCCCGCAAGCACATCAAGAGAGCCGCCTGCACCTATGCACAGATTTACATTAAGTTCATCCCTGTGAGTATATATCCATTTTTCCTGCTTGGGTGCACCAAGGCACACCATAAGAAGCTTTGCGCCTGAGTCGTTTATCTCTTTTATGATTTCTGCCTCGTCATCCTCTTTAAAATATCCGTTGCGTGTGCCTGAAATCTTTATGCCGGAATATTTTTTCAATATATTTTCAGCGGCGGTATCTGCAACACCGGGCTTCGAGCCAAAAAGAAATACTCCGTCTCCGGTTTTCGCCATTCGCTCTAAAAGTCCACAGCAAAGCTCAAAACCGGGCACACGCTCGGGCACAGAGTCACCTATCATTCTTGAGCCATATACTACACCTATTCCGTCAGGCACGCACATATCTGAGGAATTTAAAACCTCGCAAAATTCCTTATCCTCATACGCCGCCATAACAATCTCAGGATTTGGGGTATATATAACCGAAGCACCATCGGAATGTAAAAGTTCCTCTGCTTTGCTAAGGGCATCTGCTGCAGTAATCTTGTCTATATTTACACCAAGAATGTTTACAATGTTTCTCATTTTTTATCACCTTTCTGAAAATATTATCTGCACGGGTCTTCTCTCCCCAGAGAAGGGGAGCTTATTTCATAGATTTATACAATGCATCTCTGAGCCTTGTCTCAAGAGATAATTCCCATCCGTGCATATGCTGAAAATATGTAAGCGAAAGTTTGTTATGTGGGTCAACAAGAGAATACGCACCTGCGGCACCGCCCCAACCCATTTCACCTCTCGGGCTGAGACCACCACTTCTTTTTGGATCTAAATGAGTGCGGACACCGAAGCCATAGCCATAGCCTTTTCTATCCACTTCAAAATCATCATGCGCCTTGTAGCTCAGCTGATTTGACCTCATCAATTCTACTGTCGATTTAGACAGAATTCTCTTTCCTGATTTCCCAACCCCTTCATTGGCAAGAGCGTCCAGGAACAATGCATAATCATTGGTAGATGATATAAGCCCCGCTCCGCCGCTCTGATATTCTTGGGTAAAGTTAAAGGGACACTTTTGTTGAATTTTTTGATATATTCCCGGACCATTCTTTACATAAAGTGGTGCAAGTCGCGATAGTCCTTCTTCATCCTTCGGCACACCAAAAAATGTATCCTTCATACCAAGAGGCTCAAGAATATTCTCTCTCATATAATCCCCGAAACTCATTCCTGACCATATTTCAATAAGTGCGCCTAAAACATCGTGGCACAGACTATATCTGTATCTTGTTCCCGGCTCAAAACCGAGTACAGTTTCTGACAATGCTCTGACAAGCTCCCCTGTGGATGTCTTACCCTCATCAATTGCTTTTAAAATTCCGTCTGCCTTTAAATCATAATCAAGTCCTGCCGACATTGAGAACAAGTGCCTGATTGTTATAGGAGTTCTTGCATATCCGCCTGCTCTGCTCTCCGCACTCTCTCCAAGCGACTTACCTGTTGCAACTGCACTGCCGCTGAGAACGTCAAAATCTTCTGCAGAAATACGCATCTTAGAAAATTCAGGCATATACTTTGACAAGGGGTCATCCATCTCAAAGGCACCTTTTTCAAAAAGCTGAAGCGCACAGGTGCAGGTAAGCATTTTTGTCATAGAGAATATTATATAAAGCTCACCACGGGTAATTTCTATTTTATTCTCAACATCGTTATACCCCGTACTGTATCTGAAAATTTCTTCGTGTTCTTTAAATACAGAGCAATCAACTCCGGGTGCGCTTCCCTCGGAGACAATTTTATCCAGCTCCTGCTTTAGATATGTGAAATTCATTTATATCCCCCCAATTGTCAACCGCTCTTCTTATGTTCCATTCGTTTTCTTCAAGCACCCGTATCAGTACAAATTTCAATATCCGCAACTGGCTCTATCTCGCTGCCCTTATTACTTTTGACTGAAACAGATGTTGCACCAATCTCGTTGGCTTCTTCAAGGGCGGCAATGATATATGCAGCACCGCCCGATGCAGATATGCCGACTACGACATCCCTGTCTGTCAGTCTGACGGCGCAGATATTGTCTGCACCTTTTTATTTGTCATCACTTACAAATTCTTTTATTGATGTTGCAAGCCCTGCAAGCTCCTGAATTTTTGACGGAATTATAATCTTTGTTGCTTTGCCGTCTGCCGCCTTTTCAAAGCTCTCCAGCGCCTTTATCGCCACATATGCATCAGATGGCTTTGCCTCGTTTATCTTGCGAATACCCTCAGCTATTGCTGTCTGCACTGCAAGAATTGCTTCTGCTTCACCCTCTGCCTCCTTTATGGCAGTTTGCTTTATCGCTTCTGCCCTGAGGATTGCAGATTCTTTTTCACCCTCAGCAAGAAGGATTGCCGATTTCTTCTCACCTTCTGCCTTGAGTATGGCTTCTCTACGTTCACGCTCTGCCTTCATCTGCTTTTCCATCGCGTTCTGAATTTCTTTTGGCGGAATAATGTTCTTAAGCTCAACACGGTTAATCTTTATACCCCACGGGTCAGTCGCCTCGTCAAGGATTGCACGCATTTTTGTGTTGACAGTATCTCTTGATGTCAGGGTTTCGTCAAGCTCCAAATCACCGATAATGTTTCTAAGGGTTGTTGCTGTAAGGTTTTCAATTGCCATCATCGGTCTTTCTATACCATAGGTAACAAGCTTCGGGTCTGTAATCTGGAAGTATACAACTGTGTCAATCTGCATAGTTACATTATCCTTTGTGATTACAGGCTGAGGCGGAAAATCTACAACCTGCTCTTTAAGATTGACTCTCTTTGCAATTCTATCTATAAATGGCATTTTAACGTGCAGCCCCACATTCCATGTAGTGTTGTATCCACCAAAACGCTCAATAATATAAGCGTGCGCCTGAGGTACAATCTTGACATTGGCTACAAGAACAACCAAAACGATTAATAGTAATGTTACAAAAATACCCATACTATACCTGCCTTTCTGCCACTTTGGGCTCTTCAACTTTTTTTACTACAAGCTTGACACCGTCTATGTCTTTGACGGTTACAGTTTCACCCTTTTCAATAACCTCGCCGTCCTCGCTTACAATTCGCCAGTCAACATCATTTATCTTCGCCACTCCTGTGCCCTCTGCTTTATCAACGGTCTCTGTAACAATTATCCTTTGACCAACAATTCTGTCAAGATTAATTTTGCTTTTATTCTCCTTGCTCTTTCGAAGTGCTATTTTTCTAAGCCCTGCAATTGATATGGCAGAAAAGACAATAAACGTAAGTATCTGTCCTGTCACACCCACTCCAATTGCCTCTGCAACCAGCGCAGCAAATGCCCCTATTGAAAACCAAATACTGACAAGTGTAGCCGTAAATCCTTCAATTATCAAAAAAAGAATAATTGCGGCAATCCAGAAATATGCATTTATCATTACAAATCCCCTCTTTTCTGTTTAACTATGTCTATTATTCGCATTTTTATTATATATCATTTTGAGTAAATTTTCAATATATTTTATTTTACATTCTCTCTCACAAGTTCAAACCTATCCCCATCTGCAAACTCTGTCTTATCTACACCTGTTTGCATATACTGTCCATCCTTGTAAAAAGCCCAATAGCTTTGGTCGATTGAATAATCAGCCACAATTCCGTTGACAGACTTTACGTAAAGGCCGTAGGCACCATTTTCGCCTGATATAAGGTTGTGCTCAGAGAGCGCCTCGCCGACGGTCTCCTTATCTGTGTTGATTGTAAATACTACAAACCTTTCATCTGCCCTCACCTCTACAAAAAGAACTCTGCCTCCACTTCCAAACTCTGTATCCTCCGTATATGTTGCAGTTTCCCACAGATTTTCAACCTCTGCACTATTACCGCAGGATACAAGGGACAGACAAATCACCATAATAAAAAATAAGCTTAAAAATTTCACAATTTTCTTCATATGTAAATTCTCCTTTTTTAATTTCTCCCACCGTCTTGGACGGTCCCATCCATTGGGCAATGGGGGCTTTTTATTTCGACATTGCGACACATAAGGTTTAGATGCAACACATTAAAGCCTCCCTTGCCTAAAGGGGCGCAAATTGCCAGTGGCAATTGTTTTGCGCTGACCGGAGCGGATAGCGGAGATATGTCAGTCGAAGACTGACTGAGGGATTGTTTCTTTTCTATGTTTACAACCCCTCCGAGTTGCTCCGCAACCCACCTCCCCTTACACAGGGGAGGCTTTTTTTAATTCACACAATTCTTACTCGTGTCACTTATCGTTTTTATCCTTAACAGTGTTAATTGAAGATATTAACATTCTGCGAATTTGTCCACAATTATTTAGTATGGATTTATACTGTTCGTCGCAAAGATATCCTGTTCTGTTAAGAAGTTCTAACCAGTATTCTGATTCATAACACTCTTTCAACGCTATTTGCATTTTAGCAATAAAATCTGCAGTACCATGTGCATATTTTGATTCATGAATATTCGCACCAATGGATGTCCCAGAACGCATAAGCTGATTTGTTAATACACTTTCTCTTTTCGTTTCCTTTATAGATTTACACATATTTATAATTTCAACTGCAAAATCTTTTGCTTTGTCAAGCATTATACTTTCTGCCATGTTATCACATCCTATTAATTTATTTCAGCTAAATTTTGAACTAAAGTTCAAAGCTAAATTATCTCATTTCATTCGATAGCTAAATAACTCCTTTGGAGTAGCTAAATTAAATTCGCTTTTAGCGTGCGAAGCACATTTAGCTGCCGAAGGAAATTTAGCTGAACTTGTTCAATTTAGCTCGCATAAGCGAATTTAGCTGAAAAAGAGATAATTTTACTGACTGTAAAATTATCTCTTTTTATTGGTGGAGGCGAGGAGAGTCGAACTCCTGTCCGAAAACATATTCACACAAGCATCTCCGGGTGCAGTCTGCAATTAAAATTCCCGCCAATGCAACTTAGCAGACAAAGTTACATCTTTGGTAGCTTCATTTGTCATGTTTAGCTCAAAGCTTTGCTAAATCACGTTCACTGCAAAATGACGCCCCTTCCCGGGCTGCAGTCTTCCCGGGAGGAACGGCTGCCGTTAATTAGGCAGCGTATGCTAAATTATTTCTAGCGTTTATATTTAAAAATTAGGCTTTTAAAGTGGCGCCCACCACTACCCGCTTCCCGTGCTTCAACATCCCCGTCGAAACCGGTACGCCCCCATATTTTAAAGAGCAGTAACAGTATAACATATATTTAAAGCTTGTCAATATAAAAAATTTTTCAAACAAAGGAAAATTATCTGTTTCTTTCGCGCAGGGTTCTTTCCATATCTCGTTTGGCAGCTTTTTTAGCGGCATCTTCTCGTTTGTCATATAGCTTTTTACCTTTGCAAAGACCAAGCTCAAGCTTAACCTTTGAGCCTTTAAAATAAAGCTTTAAGGGAACAAGGGCATAGCCTTGCTGAGCGGTTGTGCCGATAAGCTTTCTGATTTCAGCCTTATGAAGAAGAAGCTTTCTTACGCGCAAAGGGTCTTTATTAAAAATATTTCCCTTTTCGTATGGACTTATATGCATTCCATGAACAAAAACCTCAGAGTTTTTAACAGATGCATAAGAATCCTTAAGATTTACACTTCCCTGACGGATGGACTTAACTTCTGTTCCAAAAAGCTCTATTCCTGCTTCGTATGTATCTTCAACAAAATAGTCGTGCCACGCTTTTTTGTTCTGAGAAATAATTTTAATGCCTGCATCAGCCATAAACAAGACTCCTTTCTTAAAAATGCGTTTGTAGATATTCTATCACACAATTAAAAGGATTTCAAGAGAATTCGTGCAAAAGCACAAAGTATTATCCTAAGTTTTCCCATTGACAAAAAAAATAAACAAAATTTTCAAAAAAAGCTTTATTTTTGAAAAATTTGTGGTATAATGTTATTTGTGGTACGTTAAGTTTTTTCAAAAAATTATAATATAAATTTTTGTCTTCGGAGTGTCTGTAAGGCAAAAACGAGAGGAGTTTGTTATCATGACAGAAAACAAAGCGGTTCTTACCTGGCTTGACGAAATGGTTTTAATGTGTAAGCCGGAAAAGGTTGTTTGGATCACAGGATGTGAAGAACAGCTTGAAGAGCTAAGAGCAGAAGCAGTATCAACAGGGGAGATTATTAAGCTAAATCAGGAAAAGCTTCCCGGTTGTTATTATCACAGAACAGCAGAAAACGATGTTGCTCGTGTTGAGGACAGAACTTTTATCTGTACTCCCACTAAGGAAGAGGCAGGCCCCATAAACAACTGGATGGACCCTGCTGAAATGTATGCGAAATTAAAGAAGCTTTATACAGGTGCTATGATGGGAAGAACAATGTATGTTATTCCTTATTCAATGGGTCCTGTTGGCTCACCTTTCTCAAAGATTGGTATTGAGCTTACTGACAGTATCTATGTTGTACTGAATATGGCTATTATGACAAGAATAGGAAACGATGTTTTAAAGGCATTGGGCGACAATGCTGATTTCGTTAAGTGCTTGCATGCTAAAAAGGATGTAAATCCTGATGACAGATATATCGTTCAGTTCCCTCAGGATAAGACAATCTGGTCTATTAACTCCGCTTACGGCGGTAATGTATTGCTTGGCAAGAAGTGCTTTGCACTTAGAATTGCTTCTTATCTTGGAATGCAGGAGGGATGGATGGCTGAGCATATGCTTATTTTGGGCCTTGAAAATCCCAAGGGCGAGGTTAAATATATTGCAGCAGCATTCCCGTCTGCTTGCGGTAAGACAAATCTTGCTATGCTTATTCCTCCCAAGTACCTTAAGGAAAAAGGTTACAAGGTTTGGACAGTTGGTG
>JAZNCD010000005.1:0-12455 GCA_045587365.1 Clostridia bacterium | reverse complement strand
GTAGATTCGCGCATAACACGTCTCTCTAAGCTCCTTGCGAGTTTAACTAAGGTTTCTTCTCTTTTTGAACGATAGTTCTCTGTGTCAACAGTCACCTTGATGTATGAATTCTTCGCTTTATTTACATAAAGGCTTGTAAGATACTGAATTGCGTCAAGAGTATCGCCTCTTTTGCCGATAAGTAAGCCCATTTTAGGACCGGAGAGATTTACCATTACGCAATCTCCGCCATTTGTAACATCAATTTCGACATCCTCAAGACCAATTTTAGCAATAAGCTCTGTTACAAAGTATTTTGCATCCTCAAGAGATTTTTCTGTTACCTCTCTGTTCTTTTTAGAGGAAGATTTTGATGCGGTTGCACTAGCCTCAGGTGCCGGAGCCTCAGGTGCTACCACCTTTTCGGGTGATTTTTCAGCAATAGGCTTCTGTGCGGGCTTGGATTTTTTGCGTTTTTCCAAATCAACATAGTCGTGGGTATGAGGTTGGGTTTTAGGAGCATAGGGGTTTGATTCCTTGCTTTCAAACTTATCCGAATCAGCGCGCTTTCTTGCAATTTGTGCAAGACGCTCTTCTTCCTCAGCCTCTTTTGTAATCCAGGCAGAGATAATAACCTCTTTACCAAGTAAAAGCCCCATAAGACCCTTTCCTACTTCGCGCTCTACCTCATAGGACAGTTCAGAAACAGGAACGCCAAATTCCTGAGCAGCAAGCTCCAGAGCTTCTTCTTTACTTTTTGCGTTTTTTTCTATTTTTCTTAACATTAATAATCTCTCCTTCAATTTGTTCTTCGGATATATCGGCCTTTACAAACCTGGTCATAATAACCTGCTGTAAAAGCGAAAGAATATTACTGATAATCCAGTAAAGACCGATAGCTGCAGGAAGTGTGAATGCAAACCATGCAGACATAATGGGCATAAAGGTCATCATACCCTTCATGGGGTTTGGAGCTTCCTCGCCGCCTTTGTTGGTTTGTTTATTCTGTGCAGATTGTGCCTGAGTAATCAGCGATGTAACATATGAGCTCAAGCCTGACAAAAGCGGAATTATCCATAAAAGGACAGTGTCCATAGTCAGATTATACACGTTGCCAATGAACATTCCGAAAAATGCACCAAGGTTAGGTGTCTTTGAAAGGTCAAGACCTAAGAAGTCATAGTTTATCAGGACAAAATCCTTGCCTGCTCCTGTAATCCAGTGATTTGACATAATTTCAGGGTTAACCTGCAAAAATCTTGCAATCTGGATTTCATATATTTCGAAGTTCTTATAGGAATTGTCCTTAAGAAAGTTCATTGCATCACTTAAACTGTCGTTATACTTAGAAAGGTCAATTCCAATGGAGGTGAAGAAAAGCCTGAGGTTTTCAGGGTTTCCTTCGCCCCATTCCATAAGGGCGTTTGTAATTCTCCAGATTTCATCCTTGCCAAAGCCCATTATATACACAACAGGTCTTCTGACAATCCAATAAAGCATCATCAATATAGGCAGTTGAATGAGCATAGGCAGACAGCCACTCATAGGGTTTACCTGATATTTCTGGTAAAGCTTCATGGTTTCCTGATTAAGTTTTTCTTTGTCATTTCCGTATTTCTGTTGAAGCTCCATCAACAGAGGCTGAAGCTTCTGTGTTTTAAGCATTGATTTTTGCTGCTTTACTGTAAGCGGCAGCAGAATGGCTTTTATAAGAATTGTAAAAAGAATTATTGCCACGCCATAGTTTCCGGTAAGAAGGCTGCATTGTCTGAGAATCCAACCAAGACCGGACATAATATATGACATTGTTGTCACTCCTTTGTTATCGATAGTTAGACAGGGGGTTAGGGATAATCTATCCCGCCCTTAAACAGTGGATTGCATCTCAAAATCCGCCAAATCGCTTTTGCAGTACCACGAAGTGAACCATATTTCTCGATTGCCATTATTGCATATTGCGAGCAGGTAGGGTAAAATCTGCAACAAGGTTTTTTAAGCGGAGATAGTTTTCTCTGATAAAATTTTATTGCTTCAATCAGTAGTTTCTTCATTTCTTTTTAAAATTTCAAGCTTTGATGCAGCAGATTTAAAATCTGAAACCAGCTTGTCATAGGGGGCGGTGAGCACTCTTGTTCTTGCGACAATACATATGTCGATGCCATCTCTTATATCAGGTTGCATAATCCTGAAAAGTTCACGCAGTCTGCGCTTGGCTCTGTTGCGGCAAACAGAATTGCCGATTTTCTTGCCGGCGGTAAGACCGAGACGTATTTGTTCAGGTTTTCCTTTTGCGCAGTACATTACAAGAGAGGGGGAAACAGCACTAATTCCACGACGATATAATCTTTGAAATTCATAATTCTTGCACAGAGTAATAATTTTTTTCATAATCATCAAACACTTTAAAGTTTTTGCTATATAGACAAAAAGACGCACAAAGCGTCTTTGCAATTATCGGCATTTACCGAAGCAGGGGAAGGATGCAAACATCACTTTCCCGTATGACTTGTCAAATGCAGAGTTTGAAAACGCAGATTGCGGCTTTCAAACAAAGGGCAACTTATCCTGATGCAAGGACCAAGAAAACAAAATAGCATATAGCTATTTTGTTTTGCATGAGCCAAAGGTAATTATGCAGATAATTTCTTTCTGCCCTTAAGTCTTCTTCTTGCCAATACCTTGCGACCATTTTTGGTGCTCATTCTCTTTCTGAAACCATGCTCCTTTGCACGATGTCTTTTTTTAGGCTGGTAGGTTCTAAGCATTATTAACCCTCCTTCGAAATGTGTAGTATATAAAATAAAATAATTCTCAAAAGAAAATCTATAACATTTTATCACGGTTTTATCAAAATGTCAAGCCTTTGCAGGATTTTTTTGTTAAAGTAAAGAATAATTTTGCCTCGGTAATGACAAATTAACAATGAAGACTGTTTATACGGAGGATATATCAATGAAAGAGTATAAGTATACAATTTGCGATGACGCAGGAATACACGCAAGGCCTGCCGGACTTTTTGTAAAAGAGGCGGAAAAATTTAATTCGAATATAAAAATTAAGGCAGGCGATAAAGAAGCGGACGGAAAGAGACTTTTTTCAATTATGAGCCTTGGAGTAAAAAAAGGTGATGAGGTAACCATTGTGGCATCGGGCGATGACGAAAATAATGCCATTGTTGCCTTATCGGAATTTCTTAAAAAATCACTGTAAGTAAATTTAATTTTTAATATTACTTGCGATTTCTTCTATAATATGATACAATCCTATGAAGAAAGTAAAGTGATAAAGAGGAAGAAGAATATGAAAAGATACATCTCATATCTTTTGATTTTGTTGCTTATATTGATGTGCGGATGTTCAGAAGGCTCAAAAGGCGGAAGAGAGTATTCAGAAACAAAACTGATGATGGACACGATTTGCACTATAAAGGCAGGCGGAGACGGTACAGAAGAGGCTATTTCCGCCGCTTTTGCACGCATAGAAGAAATTTCTGCCGCCGTAGATTGTTTTTCAGATACATCTCAGGTTTCTGCCATAAACAGGGCGGGCGCTGGCGAAAAGATTTATTTGGGCGACGATGTTTTTGTTATTATAAGAGAGTCTCTTAAAATATGCAAGGCAAGCGGTGGTGCTTTTGATATTACTACTGCCCCATTAAAGGATTTATGGGATATAAGCAGTGGCCCTCACGAGCCACCGGACAGTGCTGAGATAGCGGAGACTTTGAAATGGGTAGGATATGACAAGATAACCCTTGATGAAGAAGAAAGGAGTATAACAAAAAAATATGACAAGGTAAAAATAGATCTTGGCGGTGTTGCCAAAGGCTATGCCGCAGATTGCGCCATAGAGGTTTTAAAACAAAGCGGTGTTGATTATGCCCTGGCAGACCTTGGGGGCAACATAGTTACCTTTGGCAAAAATCCTGCAAGAGCTGATGGTAAATGGGTAATAGGAATACAAAAGCCCTTTGCAACAAACGGAGAGTTGGCACAGACGGTTTCGGTAGAGGATAGCTCAGTTGTTACGGCAGGTACATATCAGCGATATTTTGAATGGAACGGAGAAAGATATCACCACATTACAGACCCCAAAATGGGACATCCGTCAAATGCCGATATTGAAAGTGCAACCATAGTTGCAAAATCTGCCCTGGTTGCCGATTGCCTCTCTACGGCGTGTGTGGTTCTCGGCGAGACGGAAGGACACAGACTTGCACAAGAGTTTGGTGTGGAATTGATTGTGAATTAGATAAGGAGAGATAAAAATGCTGATAATAAAGAATGCAAGAATTCTGACAATGTCAGAAAGAGGCGAAATAGAGAAGGGTTATATCGTCATAGATAATGGCATAATCACAGACCTTGGAGAAATGGAAGAGCTGAAAGCTACATATAATAATATAGAAGAAATTGATGCAGATGGGGCGATAGTTACACCCGGACTTGTTGATGCACATTCGCATATCGGAATATGGGAGGACGGGCTCAACTTCGAGGGGGCTGACGGCAATGAGGAGACAGACCCGATTACACCGCATCTACGTGCAATTGATGCGGTAAACCCTATGGACAGGGCCTTTGAAGAGGCTCTTGGTGCGGGGGTTACAACTGTTGTAACAGGGCCGGGAAGTGCAAACCCTATTGGCGGACAAATAATAGCGATGAAAACCTGTGGGCGGTGTGTTGATAAAATGACAATAGCTGCCCCCGTGGGTATAAAGGTTGCCTTTGGCGAAAATCCCAAGGTTGTTTATAACGATAAGAGCCAGACCCCAACTACGAGAATGGCAATTGCCGCGCAGATAAGAGAGGCGCTTTATAAGGCGTGCGAGTATCTTGAGCAAACCGAGAGATATCATTCAGGTGAACAGGACGATTTGCCTGATTATGATATAAAGTGCGAGGCTTTAATACCTCTGCTCAAGAAGGAAATTCCTATGCACGCTCACGTTCATCGTGCGGACGATATATTTACGGCTATTCGTATAGCAAAAGAGTTTAAATTGCGTCTTGTGCTTGTCCATGCAACAGAGGGGCACATTATTGCAAAAGAATTGAAGGAAGAGGGCTATCCTGTCCTTTCAGGACCGATTTTGACAGACCGCAGTAAGCCTGAACTTAAAAATATGAATGAGGCAAATCCTGCTATATTAACGGCAGAAGGTGTTGAAACCGCCTTGATTACCGATCACCCCGAAACCCCTGAGAAAAACTTTCTTCTCTGTGCCGGTATGGCGATGAGAAACGGGATGTCGAGACAGAATAGCTTAAAGGCTATGACATCTGTTCCTGCTCATATTTGCGGAGTAGACAACAGGGTTGGCAAAATTGAAAAGGGGCTTGATGCCGATATTGTTATATGGAATGGAAATCCTCCTGATATTACTGCAACTGCACGGGTTGTAATATTGGGCGGCGATGTAGTGGTTGGCAACTTGCAAAACTGAGACAAAATGCTTACAAACAAATGACAGTTGTTGACTAAAAGAGAATAAAATGTTATTATATAGGAATTAAAATGTGATATTATACGCAATTGGAGGTCGTTATTATGTCAGATACAGTTTATGAAAAGAAAGTAGAAAGGGTTTTAAATCTTTTGCATACAGATTGCCGCCGCTCGCTTGAGCAGATGGCAACTATGCTTGATATGTCCACAGAAGAAGTTGCCGGAATTATTGATAACCTTGAGGCAGACGGCGTTATATTGGGATATGGTGCGCGTATAAACTGGGATAAGGCATATGGCACCAATGCAGTTACTGCGTATATTGAACTTAAGGTTACTCCACAGAGAAATAAAGGCTTTGACAGAATTGCGGAACGGATTTATCAGTTCCCCGAGGTAAAAGCCATAAATCTTATGAGCGGAAGCTATGATTTTGGTATTACGGTCGAGGGTGATAACATACGCGAAATATCTCTGTTTGTATCAGAGCATCTTGCACCTATGGAGTCTGTTATCAGCACAGCTACCCATTTTGTGCTTAAGAGATACAAATATGACGGAGTTGTATGTTGCAAGCCTGAAAAGGACGAAAGAGAGGTCATCTCCTTATGAGTATTGACATACGTAAGATACTTAACCCTGTTGTCCGGGATATTCCGCCGTCAGGAATTCGTAAGTTTTTTGACATAGCGGCAGAAATGGATGATGTGATTTCCCTTGGCGTTGGCGAACCTGACTTTGTGACACCATGGCATATTCGTGATGAAGGCATATACTCCCTTGAAAAGGGAATGACATATTATACCTCGAATTCGGGCCTTAAAGAGCTCAGGATTGAGATTTCAAATTACTTAAATCGCAGATTTTCATTAAAATATGATCCGCTTTCTCAGGTTATTGTAACTGTCGGCGGCAGCGAGGCGATAGATTTGTGTATCCGCTCTGTGGTTAAGCCGGGAGACGAGGTGTTGATACCCGAGCCTTGCTTTGTGTGTTACAAGCCCATCACTGCTCTGGCGGGTGGAGTTCCTGTATCTATTGTCACAAAACAGGAAAACGAGTTCCGTCTTACAGCAGACGAGCTTCGTGCGGCAATTACACCGAAGACAAAGGTGCTTGTTCTGCCTTTCCCAAACAACCCGACAGGCGGAATAATGAGCAAATCAGACCTTGAAAACATAGCAGAGGTTTTAGAGGGCACAGATATAATTGTTCTTGCAGACGAAATTTATGCCGAGCTTACATACGGTGATGAGAGACATTTTTCAATAGCACAGATACCCGAGATGTACGAGAGGACTGTCCTGGTCAGCGGATTTTCCAAAGCCTATGCGATGACTGGCTGGCGACTTGGATATGCCTGTGGTCACCCGGAGCTTATAAAAGTGATGACGAAGGTGCATCAGTTTGCTATAATGTCTGCACCGACAACGGCGCAGTACGCAGCGATTGAGGCGCTTAAAAACGGAGATGAAGACATTGAAATGATGCGCGAAGAGTATAATATGCGTCGAAACGTTATTGTGTCGGGCTTTAATGATATGGGTCTTGAGTGTTTCGAGCCAAAGGGCGCCTTTTATGCCTTTCCATCTGTACAGAGCACGGGTCTTTCCTCGGATGAATTCTGCGAAAGAGTTCTTATGGAAAAGAAGGTAGCGGTAATTCCGGGCACCGCTTTTGGCGATTGTGGTGATGGATTTATAAGATGCTCTTACGCATATTCAATTGACAATATAAATGAAGCCTTAAACAGAATAGAAGCTTTTGTAAAACACAGATAAAATAAAATGCCATCTCAATAAAAAATGCCATCTCAACGAGATGGCATTTTTTTATCTGCAGATTCGCAGTTGCTGACCGATATCAAGATGGTCGCTGCTTAAATTGTTGCATTCCATAAGTGCGGCAACAGTGGTCTGAAATTTTTTTGCAATTTTCCACAGACTGTCGCCGGGTTGAACAAAGTATATAACTATACACGGCTGCGGTTTTTTATTATCAGGCTTTGTGATTTCAATATCGGTAATCTGTTTAACGCCCTCCAGTTTAAAGGAGCGAACATTTAGCCCCAGAACAATTCTCAAATCCAAACCATTACCACCGTTCATTGTATACCCTACATGCTCGGTAAAAACTTTTGCATCACAAATTGTGTGTTCATTCGCTCCTGCAACGTGGAATGTATGGGAGAATTCCGATACATCCCTGATGGAGCAGAGAGGGAGGGCCTCGTCGCTGGATAAATACAAGATATTGCTATGTATACGCCCAAACATTGTAATTTCGTTATTTTCGGCAGAGAGTCTGTCGACTGATGCCATGGCGGAAACATCGCACACCTGGTAAATTTCGGGCAGTTGCTCCGGCAGGGTAACAGAGGCTTTGTGTGTTAGTTGGGCGGTTGTGCTGTCCATAAGCTGCTCAATAGTGACCTCCTGAGAGTTTACAGATGTATCATCGCAGAGCGAATATGCGTCGGTCACTATATCAAGGTCCTGTATCCGTATACCTTTTATAAGGGCGCAGAGTCCTAAGTCAATACCTAAAATTCTTGGTTCTCCGTCGGCATCGTCGCGTATTTCGCAGTACTTATCTGTAAGAGAGTATTCTATCTCGCCCTCCATATCCTCTTCGGCACCGGGAAGGTCAAGATTTTTTTCGAATGGAACAGTGTATTCCACAAACTGAACAGAGCCGTCATCCGCTGAGGAGTAGAGAGCGCATATGCGAAGTTGGCCTTTTGCGGTGGCTTCTCCGTCTGTGAGAGCAAGTTCAATAGATTGGGGAAACACAGATGTCTTCAGTATTTCGCCCATGGCAGGCTTTCCCGACGGCAGTTCAAGCTGCTCGCAAAAGCTCATTCGGCTCTCGTGGTTTACTACGGTGTTGCATATTCGCAATTTTGATGTATCTATGCACATATCACACTGTGAATCGGTGACGTCGGTAACAAATTCAAATCGGTTAAGACCCGTAAGCTTAGCGTTTATTCCGGCAACGCAACGCAAATTAACCTTGCGGCTGTTTATAAGGGTGTGACTAAAGCCCTCGGGCTCTACCTCAATGTTTAAGGTCGCATCCTCGTCCGATGTGGTAACATCGAGAGTGTGCACAAATTCCTGCGTGGCAGAGAGTGATTTGACTTTATTGAGGACCTCTCCGTCGGGAGAATACATCACAGTCATATTTACTGTGCCCTGAACATACACCTTGCCTGACCGAACAGATTTTTCCTTAATGGATATAAACCCGTCAACATCCAATATTTTTGAAATATCAGGATTTATATCGGGAACAATAATGTCGCAATCAATGGTCGTTTGACTATACTTTTGGCAAATTACCTCGTTTGTATGAATAAATTCTTTTTTTAATATGTCGGACATATTACTTACCTCGCTTTTCGTAACATTTATACTTTGATAAATTATATGCGAAAAGGGGAGGTAATATGATAGACTAAAGCGTTTCTTTTATTTTAAGGTACAAATCATAAATTTCCCTACGTGGGCATTTAAGCTCGTCTGCGACCACTCTCGTAAGTTCTTTGGCTTTCAGCCCCTGCTCTGAGTATTTTTTTAAAAGCTCTTCGGCAGATGGCATAGAGGCGAGATAGTCCTCTTTTATTTTCTCTGCATCTGCACCCTCCAGAATAAGAACGAACTCACCTTTTGGCGGAGTTTCTTCATAATATATAGAGGCCTCTTTTAAAGTGGTGCGATTATACTCCTCATACTTCTTTGTCAGTTCCCTTGCAAGGACGATTTTTCGGTCGCCAAGCACACTCAGCATATCCTTGAGGGTATTTTTCAATTTATGAGGTGCTTCATAAAAAATCAGCGTGCGAACATCATTCTTTAGGGCTTCAAGATGTTCAAGTCTGTTCTTGCGGTTGGTTGTCAAAAAGCCCTCAAAAGAGAACCTGCCCGTTGAAAGACCGGATGCAACAAGGGCGGTCGCAAAAGCACACGGACCGGGAAGGGCTTCTACTTCTATGTTGTTTTGTATGCAAAGCTTTACCAAATCTTCGCCGGGGTCAGAAATTCCGGGCATACCGGCATCGGTGATTATTGCAATATTTTCTCCACTCAAAAGCTTTTCGAGCAAATAGCTGCCCTTTTCCCTTTTGTTGTGTTCGTAATAGCTTGTTGTAGGAACCTTTATGTCAAAGTGGTTAAGCAGTTTTGCGCTGACACGCGTATCCTCTGCGGCGATTAAATCGACGCCATTGAGGACTTCAAGGGTGCGAATTGTAATATCGCCAAGGTTGCCTATGGGTGTCGGGCAAAGAAAAAGTTTTCCGCTCATATATCTGCCTTCTTTCTATTATATATATGTAGAATTTCGTCCGAGTAAACATTCGGCTCTTTGTAAACATAAAGGGGTGGGTCGAGAAACAGTTTAGGTTTGCCACAGTACGCACCCTCAACCAATATCATAGTAGCCGTCTTGTCGGGCATCGGATGAACAAAGCGTAAACGCTTTGGCTCGATACGATATTTTCTCATAAGACAAAGTATGTCAGCAAGCCTCTCGGGGCGGTGAATCATACATAGCTTTCCGTAGGGCTCTAATAATATAGAAGAAACTCGTACAATATCTTCAAGAGAACACAAAATTTCGTGTCGTGCAAGAGTTGTAGGGTCGCTTTTGTTAATAAGCCCACCACCGGCTTCCTTGTAAGGAGGGTTGCATACTATATTATTGAAGAAACTCCTACTAAAATAGTTTTCAGAAGTCTTAAGGTCGCCCCATATCATATCAATTTTATCTTCAAGGTTATTTAGTTTTACAGAGCGTTTTGCCATTTCTGCAACGTCCTTTTGAATTTCAAGACCATATATTTTCTCGGCGTTACTTTTTGCCGATAATAATATAGGAATAATTCCGTTTCCGCTACACAGGTCCAAAACCCTGGCACCTTTTTTTATAGATGTCTTTGCATAGTCCGATAGCAGCACTGCATCGGTACCAAAACAAAACCATTCGGGGTTTTGAATTATTCTCAGACCATCGAGCTGTAAATCATCAACTCGCTCATGTGGAAAAACTAATTCCGAAAACATGTCAATTTCCTCCAATATTTAAAAAACTAATACATATGACATAAAAAATGCTATGCTTTTGTGCAAAATTAACAAAGGTCGTAAAATTTTTATCCAAACTTGTCCAACAAATCAAAAATCGCTTTAAAAATCAAGGGTTACAAGAAATTTTTTAAAACATTTCTGCTTGTACAATTTAAAAGACAAAATAAAAATTTCTTTTAATAACAGTATAACAGATTATTTTGTTAAGCACAATAACCAAAATTAATGTAAAAATTTCCCATTTGGGAGCATTTTAGGTGAAAAATGGAGAAAACGAGACTTTTGCGGTGAAAATTTGGCTTAAATTTAATTTTATTACAAATATTTTTAAATAAATCGTGGTTAACCCGATTTTGTGATTTGACGATATTTTTTTTTCGGGTTATAATGGCAGTGTAGTACAATAAACCAAATTTTTCCAATTTTGTAAATATGCATATGGAATTTGGTGTAAAAATATTACGAGGTGATTTAATGATAGAAAGACTGACAGGTATACCGTCCGGTAAGGTAAGGAAGGCAAACAGAATAGTTGCTTTGTTTCTTGCAATGACATTTATTGCTACTACATGTTGCGGATTTGCGTACGCAACACCAAATGTTATTACGATTACCGATACGGATGGTGCTCCCGTTCAGATCAAAACTATGGATACCAACGTAGGAAAGATTCTTTCCAAGCAGGGTATTATTTTGAACGAGGGTGATCGCGTGAATTACGCTTTAACCGATGAGGTTGGCGATAATGCGGTCATAAGTATAAGAAGAGCGATGTCTGTGAACATTGCATACATGGGAGAAACAAAATCTTATCTCACAACAGAAAAAGAGGTACTAAAGGTTCTCGCTGAGCAGGGCATAGTTGTCGACGAAGATGACGATGTTTATCCCGCGACATACAGAAATGTCTCAGAAGGAGATACAATATCAGTTTTAATTCGTGACACACACAATGTTACAGTTCAGGAAGAGGTTGCTTATACAACAACGGAAGTTGAAAGAGCGGACCTTGCTCCGGGCGAGAGAATTGTAATTCAGGAAGGCAAAAACGGCGTAAATGAATATATTTACGAAATCAGCTACGAAGATGGTGTTGAGATTTCAAGATCATTGATAAAGGAAGAAGTGCTGTCAAGTCCTGTTGAAGAAATCGTTGAGTGTGGTCCTGAAAGCATCTGGGAGCTTGGTGTTGTTCCTGCAATCAAGCCTACAAACTACAGCAGAGTAGAGGTGTTTACGGCAACAGCGTATGATGCATCGCCGGCGGATAATGGCCCATGGGCAGGAAAGACCTCGACGGGCATGCCTCTTGTATATGGTGTAGTTGCGGTTGACCCAAGAGTTATTCCTTACGGAACTAAGATGTATATCGAGTCTGTTGACGGACAGTATATATACGGATATGCCATCGCAGGTGACTGTGGCGGAGCTATAAAGGGAAACAAGGTAGACCTTTTCTTCCCGTCAAGATCTACATGTTACAGCTTTGGCAGAAGACAAGTTCGTATCTACTTTATGGAATAAGAAAATTACAAAGCAAAACGCAGCCGAAATCGGCTGCGTTTTTTTATTTAAAAAAATTTAAAAAAGGGCTTGACAAACGAGGATATAGGTGATATATTATAGAGGTCTCTCTTTGAGAGAGGGTAAATCACGGGGTTTGGTCGTTGGTTAAAAAAGTTTTAAAATTTTTTAAAAAAAGTTAAAAAAAGGGTTGACAAACGATGACAAACGTGATATACTAACAAAGCTGTCGCAAAAAGAACAGCGAGAGCGAGGCAAGCCTCGCACAGATGATGTTTGAAAAGTAAACAGTGAGGAAGCGGTAACGGATTTGTCTTTAGGACAAACTGTTACGACAATTGCACAAGGTTTTAGGACCTTGTCAATTCCAAAAGTTTTAGCGAACTTTACAAAACGTTAGTATTCGAATAA
>JAZNCD010000004.1:0-2566 GCA_045587365.1 Clostridia bacterium | reverse complement strand
AATGAATTTATCTTGATAGCCGAAAGAGAAATAACCGAAACAGTAATCTGGAAAGAGTATATGGTCTATGCCACACTTTTCGGAATTGCCGATAAGGTTATAGAGCAGTTTAAAAAGGTTTATCCCGAAAAGATACCTGAGCTTGAAAGCTACAACAGAAATGTTATTATAGCCCACAGCTATTACCGCAGTATGTATCGCTCATCACAAAGAGCAATGCAAGCACGAAGAACAAGCGGCGGCGGTGGCAGAGCTTCCTTTGGCGGTGGAGGCGGGTTTTCCGGCGGCGGACGAGGCGGCGGGTCAAGATGATAAACAATAAAAATTTACTATATTATAAAGAAAGAAAGAAGGAATGAAGAATGAAAAAAGTGCTATGTATGCTTTTGTGTCTTTGTATGATGATTGGCATATTGCCAACAACTTTGGTTGCAAATGCACAAACCGATTCAAAAACAATGACGTTTGGTTATGCCTATGATGTCCAGCGAAATCCGGCTTTCCCAACAAAAAAAGGGGATAAAGTTACAGTTTCCGGTTTCCAGACTCCGCTAAGATACGGTGCAAGTGCTTCAGGCAGTATGATACGTTATGAAAACAGTGCAGGCACCTGGACTCTTACCGAGGTTGGAACTTTCGGTAATATAAGCAAGGTTTCGCCTGCACCTACAAGCAACTTAAAGCCTATAGTAAAAACGGTTGCTGAAAGCTGCGGTATATCCGATATGAACAGTATTGTAATTCACAAGCTGACAGGTATAAACAACAATCTTGTCGGCTATGGTGTTGTACTCTGTATTGATGAAGACAACGGTCAGGCTTTGTTTTTAGCTGACCTGTTCAATCAGTCCGGTGCGGGCTTTTTCTTATCAAAATCAGAGGTTAAAAGTAAATCGGTAACAATTACTGCTGACAAGATAACACAGGCAAGCACAGAGAAAAGTGAAAACTCAGATGTTTCATCCGACGCAAAACCTGTTGAAGCTTTGAATTTCACTATAGATGAGCCTTATGCGTGGGAGACGGCGGCAAAAAAAGCAACCGTTGAACAGAGCAGTCAGGTGGAAGTTACAGATGTGAAATGGAACGGTACAATGTGGAATCCCGATGGCTCCTTTATGCAAAATGCAAGCTATACAGTTGACATCACAGTACGCATAAAGTCAGGGTCAAATATGTATTTTGACAAAAATAAGCTCCGTATTAAAATCAACGGAGAATCGGGTGCAGAAGCAGTTGAAATATCAGGTGACAAAAAACAGGCTGTTATCCGCGGATATTATGATTACCTGAAATCCAAAGACCAAGCTGCATTAGAGGAAAAAAAGCAAGAAGAAGCGAAGGCAAACAGAAAAGGTACAGCAGTCAGCAAGTTTGAACCCGGGGACTACGGCACTGCAAGATTTAAAGACAGGCTGAATGTGCATTTGGAACCTAAAACAGGAAGCAAGGTTGAAAGCATGTCGGATTATTCGTATCTGGATGCTCAGGCAAACCTCATTACAATTGTTGAAGCCTATGTTCCATCCATTAACCGTGAAAACGAATTTTTCCATGTAATAAAGTATCCTGACTATGATGGCGGTATCGGTTATGTTCCGGCGGATGATAAAATTTTTGACTGTTACAGGGAAGGCAACAACGCAAAAAGACCTTACTATGAAAAGTGGAAAAACAAAATCAAAATCGGAGACCCCATAGAAAAAATCAATACATACGCACTGTCTTTCCCGAACGGAATTCCTACATATGGATTTAAAGGCAGCGATGAAGAGAAAAAATCCAATTTTTATGTAGAGAAAATTGTATTTGAGCATCCCGAAGGTGTAAAACCGTTTATGTATACATCGGCGGTTGTAACCTATAAAGCAAGAGACGGTTATTACTTTGATAAAAACATTAAATTCGATGAATACCGTGATGCTGCAGAACACACAACAGGTCACAAAATTATAGATGACAAAACAATGGAGGTTTATCTGACAGCCTTCACATGGGATATGGGTATGGATGCAGGTGCAACGGATGCAATGATAGCGTTTAAGAAAAAAATGGATACCAGAATGCTTATACCTGTTGCAGTTGCCCAGCTCAATTCCCCTCTTTTCGACTATTGGGATTTAAAGCTCAAAAGAAGAGATTTTGAATTTAATGAACACTATGTAAATAAATTTATAGAAAGAAATATGCGTACAGAGTATGTATATCCTACAACCGACGCATATGTTGAAATAACCGATGCAAACGGGCATTTTGATATGGTAAATAATGAGCATGAGTATCCGAGCAATTATACCATAGGCAGTGTTTCGATTGCCGACCTTGATGTTTCGGATGATATTCCCGGACTTGTTGGCGAATGGGCACTTCTTACAAACGGGCGTTATATACCTAAATCTTGCTTAAAGAATATCAAATTTGAAGATACATTTAAGGGTGCACCTGCAGAATTTGTAGTATCTCCCTTTGAATTTGCAGGAGGCAGTGGTACAATTATGACCCATACCTCATTGAAACCGCAGAGCAGTTAAATGCAGTTCGACAGGGTCCTAAAAACCATTACAAG
>JAZNCD010000003.1:0-17733 GCA_045587365.1 Clostridia bacterium | reverse complement strand
TGAAATTTCCGTTGTCGGCGAGAGCGAGAATACTGCCAGATATATCGGTATAAATGTAAAGAAGGTAATCCTCAGAACAATGGCACTCTCGGGTGCCCTGTGTGGTATAGCGGGTCTTTTGATTGTTGCAGGCACTGACCACACTATAAACACAACCATTGTTGGTGGTATGGGCTTTACGGCGATAATGGTTTCGTGGCTTGCGAAGTTTAATCCGATTGTTATGACACTGACATCCTTTTTGATAGTATTTTTAGAGCGTGGCGCAGGCGAAATTGCAACTGCTTTTCAGCTTAATGAGAGTGTATCGGATATTCTGACGGGAATAATTTTGTTCTTTATAATCGGCAGCGAATTTTTTGTTCAGTACAAAATTAATGTTCGCTCAAAGCATAAGGAGGGTGAGGAATAATGTTTGCAACTATTATAAGTAAAGCAATTGAACAGGGTATACCCCTTCTTTACGGCTCAACAGGAGAGATTATAACCGAGAAGTCAGGCAATCTTAACCTTGGTATCCCCGGAATTATGTATGTAGGCGGAAGCACAGGCGTAATCGGAGCCTATCTTTACGAGCAATCGGTGGCCGTGCCTCATCCCTTCTGGTGTATACTTATCCCCTTGCTTTCGTCATTGATTGGTGCAGGTATTGCGGCATTTATATACAGCTTTTTGACTATAACTCTTCGTGCAAATCAGAATGTAACAGGTCTTGCACTTACAACCTTTGGTGTGGGCTTTGGTGATTTCTTCGGTGGCTCTCTTACAAAGATTTTTGCAGATGGTGGTAATTTGTCAGTAAAGACAACGGCAGATTATTTTAAGACGACATTACCCTTTGCGGACGACCTTGGTGCAATTGGTACAATCTTTTTCTCATACGGATTTTTGGCATACCTTGCCGTGATTATTGCTCTCCTTGCATCATGGTTTTTGAAGAAAACAAGAGCGGGTCTGCACCTTCGTGCAGTTGGCGAAAATCCTGCAACTGCCGATGCGGCAGGCATAAATGTAACCAAATATAAGTATATCGCAACTATTGTCGGCGGTGCAATTGCCGGACTTGGCGGTCTTTACTTTATACTTGACTATACGGGCGGCTCGTGGACAAACGGCGGTTTTGGTGACAGAGGATGGCTTGCAATTGCCCTTGTTATATTTGCTCTGTGGAAGCCCAACGTCAGTATACTTGGCTCTTTTGTATTTGGTGGACTTTATATTGCGTACTCATATATTTCGGGTCTCAGCCGCAGTGCGGTTGCCATATTCAATATGCTGCCCTATGTAGTAACAATGGTGGTGCTTATTATCACAAGTGTTCGTGATAAGAAACAAAATCAGCCGCCTGCATCTCTTGGACTTGCCTACTTCAGGGAAGAACGATAAAGAAAATAAAAATACTGTTGCGTATGCAACAGTATTTTTTATATGCAAGAGTTTTATTTATCGTCACCCTTAAGATAGTCGGTCAAATTGTTTGCAATAGTTCTTAAAGAGCGGTACATAATTGTTCTGTCGTTTTCATCAATGTTTGTCAGGCTGAACATATCTACATACTTGCAGATTGCTTCACTAATAAGATCGGTTTGCTTCTTACCCTTTTCTGTCAGTATTGCAGGAGTGTTGTATTTTTTGCCGCCATCGAAATCTACAAAGCTGATATAGCCCTTATCATACAGAGAGGAATATACTCTTGAAACTGCGGCCTTGCTTACGTTGTTAAGCTCGCTCATTTCGGAAACCGTCAACCCCTCGCTGTGCTGAGAGAGGAAGAACAGGTACATTGCCGAGCCGCCGTTTAGACCGTGCTCGTTCATTACCTTGTTTTTCAGTTCCTGTATACCTTTGTTAATTGTGGTAATATTCTCGGTAAAGTTAATAAATCTTTGAATCAACTAAAACACCCCATTTGCTTACCAAATATAGAATAACATAAAGTTGTTAACAAATCAACGTTTTTTTAATTATTTATACTACTCTTTTTTTCGGGCTTGAGCAAGATGTAAATACCATAGCAAATTGCAATATATACAATGAAAAACGCCTTTGGCGGAGACGGAACACTTATACTGAAATTGCCTGTTGCAAAGAAGGTTGTCACTGCATTTATGGCACAAAGGGATGGGTTGACCATAAACTTTCCAATATAAAAAGCAAGACTATCAGAGACAAGCCCCACAATGCAGTTAAGGTATCCAAAGCCAAAGGCAAGGGCCATCGGCAGAGAAATAAAAATATTACCTATAATGCCGCCGTACTGAAAGCTTCCGTAGAAGTAAGCAAAAAAGTAGGAAATACCTATAAGGGCAGACACCGATAAAGCCATTGAGCCTATAATAAATTTGCGGCCAAAGGTGGGCATTATACGCAAAAGTCGTATGTATAAAGATGTTCGGCAAAAGAATTTCCTCTCCTTAAATACTGATTTTACAATGATTTGATTAAGCAACGGATAGTAAATAAGGATACCGAGTGTTGCGCTGAACGACAAAAGGGCGCTGCAGCTTTCCAGGGTATATGGATTGTATATTACAAGGAGAAGTGCGGCAATTGCGAGGGCGGTTATACTGTCGTTGCTCCGCCTGAATAAGGAGCTTAACATAAGAGTTGTTATCATTATAACTGCCCTTAAAACCGATGGCGTAAAAAGTGCAATTGATGCAAAGAAAATCATAACAGGTATGGCTATAATATAAATTCCTCTTTTTGGCAGGCGAAACATACTGAGAATAATTATAATAATATTGAGAAGAAATGAAGTATGCATACCCGAAACTGATGCAATATGGATAAAACCTGATTTTGAGTATTTGGCATACAGCTCGTCGGAAAAATCTTTAGTATGACCGACTAAAATTCCGTTTAAAATATTTTTCTCATCCTCTTTATAGTCGTACAAATCGCTGCAGCTGATTATGTATTTGCGGACAGTTATACCCAGATTTTTAAGGGCCGCAACAGGTCCCTCTTTCTTTGGTAGAGGGTCAATAAAGTAGGCTTCCTTTGAGTTTCCGCAGTATACAATATTTTCCTGAAGCAGCTTTCGATTGTAGTCAAAGCCGCCCTCAAAGGCAACCTTGCGGGAAAAGTCGCTTTTTATTATAAAGCGCATAGAATCACCAATCTTCGGTGGTGTTGGAAGGTCGTCCTTTGAGATGTACAAACGGATAACAGGTGCCCTATCAAAATTTACAATATCGTCATCGGTGGAGGCAGAGTGGACATCAAGAGTAATGGCGTAGCTTTTTTCGCTTATACTCACAGCCGGCTCATCCATGACAATGCCGGAGACATCACCGTGGGTAGAAATTATATTTCTGTTTTCCATAAGGGTGTGGGAGAAGAAGTAGGCTCTCGAAAAGCCAAGAATAAAAATAAGTACCACTATAAAGCCGCCCGAAATCAGAGATGAGACAAAGCGGTTTTTGTAAAATATAAAAAACAAAGCAACAAAAGCCACTAATAATAAAACGATGAACGATAAAGTGAAGAGATTGAACACCTTTGGGCTTATCTTTGCAATATTTTTAAAGTTAAGTGCAGCATAGGTGGCAAGTATATACGTCAAAATGCCAAAGACAAGATATCTCTTGCCAAAGGCAAATGAATGTTCGTATTGGTTTTCCATAGGCTATTCTTCTTCGTATTCTTCGCTTGGGTCTATCCACTCGCTTACTTTTTCAATAAACATATGTCCGTCAAGATGCTCTATTTCGTGGCAGAGGGCACGGGCGAGAAGTCCCTCGCCTGTAATTTCCCGGATATTTCCGTCCCTGTCGGCGGCTCTGACGGTAACCTTGTTGGGACGTGTGACGATTCCCCAATGCTCAGGATAACTCAGGCAGCCCTCAGTCCCTGTCTGTGAGCCTTCCTCGGCAATAATTTCGGGGTTGATTAGCTCTATCAGACCATCTCCAATATCAATGACAGCCATACGCTTGAGCATTCCCACCTGAGGTGCCGCAAGACCTACACCACCGGATTCATACAGGGTGTCAATAAGGTCATCAAGCAGGGCAAGAGCTCTCTCGTTTATCTCTTCAATGGGGCGGCACTTTTTTGAAAGTGCTTCTTCGCCGTCAAGTCCAAGTTTAAGTATATTTCTTATAGCCATAATATTTTACCTCGTTGAATTATATTTATAATATAATATCATATCATATTGGTTGGATTTATGTCAATCGTCAGGGATGTATCCTGTCTGGAATTTTCATGAGAGTTATAAATCTCTGACAGCAAAGCGTGTATTTTGTCCCCATGGGTAACCTTTACTATAATGCGGTACCTGAATTTGTTTTTTATCTTATGTATCGGCGAAGGAGAGGGACCAATAATTTTTATTATATCCTTGTTTTGTTTTTGCTCTGCCTCTATCATTTTGCCTATTCGGGATATTTCAACCTCAGCTGTGCTGTCGTCTTCGCCCGAGACCATAATGTATACAATGTCCGTAAAGGGCGGATACTTCATTTTGCTGCGATAGAAAATTTCGTTTTCATAAAAATCAACATAATTTTGCTCTTTCGCAAAGTTGATAGTCTTGTTTTGCGGCTGATAGGTTTGTATTATCGCTCTGCCTGCCATATCGCCTCTGCCTGCCCTTCCGCAAACCTGAGTTATAAGAGAAAAACATTTTTCGTTCGCCCGAAAATCGTCAACATTAAGGGCAGTGTCTGCCGCCAAAACACCAACTAAAGTAACGTCAGGAAAGTCAAGCCCCTTCGTCACCATCTGCGTGCCGAGTAAAATGTCTGCCTCGCCATTTCTGAACTTATTGAGAATAATTTCGTGGCCGCCCTTTCCTGATGTGGTGTCAAAGTCCATTCTGAGTATGCGTGCCTCGGGAAAAAGCTTTGAGAGCTCATCCTCAATTCTCTGTGTACCCGTCCCGAAGAACCTGACATATTTGGAGCCACAGGCAGGACAGATGGTTATGTTTTTAATTGTGTGGTCACAGTAATGACAAACAAGGTGGTCGGTCTTTTTGTGATATGTCATTGCAATATCGCAGTTTTCGCATTTGATAACCTCTCCGCATTCTCTGCAGGAAACAAAGGTGTTGTAGCCGCGCCTGTTGAGGAAAAGGACAGTCTTCTCTCCTCTTTCAAGGTTAAGACGGATTTCTTCCCTGAGGCGGACGCTGATTGGAGAGTTGTTGTGGAGGTCAAAAAGCTCGCTCCTCATATCCACAATCCTTGCTTTTGGCATATCGTTGTCGTTGTATCGTTTGTTCATCTCAAAGAGAGTGTATTCGCCATTTTGTGCTCTGTAATAGGTGGCAACATCAGGGGTTGCCGATGCAAGCAGAACAGGTGCGCCCGATGCGAGGGCTCTTTTTTCTGCTATGTCGGTCGCGTGATATCTTGGCGAGATGTCGGATTTATAGCTGCTCTCGTGTTGTTCGTCAAGAATAATAATGCCAACATTGTCAAATGGTGCAAAAACTGCGCTTCGCGCGCCAACAACAACACTTACCTCGCCTCTTTGGATTTTGTTCCATTGGTCAAATCTCTCACCAAGAGACAAACCGCTGTGCATAACCGCCACGGAGTTGCCGAATCTGCCAACAAATCTCTCTACCATCTGTGGTGTCAGGGAGATTTCGGGCACAAGCATTATTGCCTGTCTGCCGCAGTCTATACAATGCCTGATTGCCTGAAGAAAAACCTCGGTTTTTCCGCTGCCCGTAACACCGCGGAGAAGGATTTTTTCGTGGGCTTTCTTGTCGACAAGCCCCTTTAAGTATTCAATAATCGGTTTTTGTTCTTCTGTCGGAACATACTCGTCAGTTGGTTTATACTTATCAATCTCATAAGCTTCGCGTACAATCTGTTTGCGATAGATGGATACAATACCTTTGTCACAAAGAGAGTTAAGAGAACTGTAATTTCCGTCAACGGATGCAACAAGATCTGCACATGACATATCGCCGCAGTCACATAGAGCAAGTACCATATTTGCCTGAGCGCGAGCATGTCTTGAAAACAATTCATCTGCAATAGTGTATCCATCCTCAATACTGCATTCTAGCCTTGCCATTCGCATATACAGGGTGCCGACAACATCCTTTATATCCTCGTATATGTCAATATAGCCTTTTTCCATCAAGGCCCGTGCGGAGGCTTTAAGGTTTTTGCCGCCAATACACTCCAAAAGCTCTGCGTATTCAGCGGCGCCGTCTCTCTCTTTAAGAGCGAAGTATATTTTAAGTTGTGTAGGTGTCAGGGTTTCGTCAATTTCAATGCCATCCTTTAAAATATACCACTGTCTGATTTTAACAGATGTTCTCGGTGGCCTGATTTGCTTGTATGCCTGAGAGAAGGAGCATAAATACTTTTTCTGCATCCACATACAAAGCTCAAGCTGCTCCTGAGTGCAGGCGGGGGCGTCACCTATAATTTCTTTTATGGTTTTAAGCTTCTTAAAGTCGCTTGTATCACTAAGTCGTACAATAAGCCCCTCGGAGGAGGAATTTCCGGCACCAAAAGGAACGATTACTCTCATTCCGATTTTTGCGGCTTCTTCAAGCTCTGTCGGAACAAGATAATCAAACTCACGGCTCAGCGCATATCCTGCGTTTGTGAGAACTATTCCTGCTACCATTTTTATCCCCCTTACAATCCAAAATTTGTAAAATAAAAGTTCTCTCTTATGAAAGAACTTTTATATATTCTACTCTTTGATTTCGCCATCGACATCTGTTGCAATTCTTGTCGGGTAAAATACATTAGAGGAAACAGCGCTTACTTTTCCCTCGTAGATTTCGTTTATTGCAATAGAAACCTCTTTGTTTGAGTCGGCACTGCTCAGTGGTGTTGCGCCCTGAGACAACTGTCTTGCACGGCGTGCAGTTTCAATAACCAATGTATAGCGGCTGCCTGTCTTTTTTACAAGTTCTGCAATAGGTGGATAAATCATCATAATCTTTCGTCCCCTTTTATAATATTCTTAATCGTGCCAACGGCTTCGTCAAGCACGTTATTTATAACTATGTAGTCATATCTGTGTTGTGCATCAAGCTCTGCCTTTGCGGCGGCAATGCGACTTTCGATTTGCTCTTCAGATTCTGTGCCACGGCCCTCAAGACGTACCCTTAAGGTTTCAAAATCGGGCGGTGCAATAAAAATAAATCTGCCGCCATCGTATGTGTCCATAATCTTCATAGCACCCTGAACGTCAATTTCAAGTATTACATCTATGCCCTGCGCAAGCTTTTCTTCAACAGGGGCGATGGGGGTGCCGTAGTAATTGTCGTTGTAGGTTGCCCATTCTAAAAAGCTGCCGCTTTCTATCATGGAGAGAAACTCATCTTTTGTTTTAAAGAAGTATGTAACACCCTCCTTGTCTTCGGCTCTCGGCTCGCGGGTTGTAGCCGAGACGGAGAGGCAAATGTTGTCACATTCATTGAGCAGGCGCTTTACAATGGTGCCCTTACCCACACCTGATGGGCCTGATATAACGATAAGCTGTCCTTTATTCATCGGAGTCTCCTTCATCTGATTTGTCATCCTCTTTAGGTTCTGCTCTGCCGGCTATTGTCTCTGTCTGGATTGCAGACAGAATGACATGGTCGCTGTCAGTAATTATAACTGCCCTTGTTCTTCTGCCACAGGTTGCGTCAATGAGCAGGCCTTTATCCTTTGATTCCTGTACAATTCTTTTGATAGGAGCCGAATCAGGACTGACAATAGCAATTACTCTGTCGCCTGAGACAATGTTTCCAAATCCAACGTTTATAAGTTTCATAAAGTTTCCTCCAATTTCATTGGTATATTACTCTATATTTTGAATTTGTTCACGTATTTTTTCGATAACCGATTTAAGCTCTACTACATAAGAAGTAATCTCTGCATTATTGCATTTAGAGCCGGTGGTGTTTGCTTCTCTGTTCATTTCCTGAACAATAAAGTCAAGCTTTTTGCCGACGGGCTCGTTTGCGGCCATGGTCTTTTTAAAGGCACAAACATGACTCCTCAGTCTTACAAGCTCTTCATCTACCGCAATTTTATCGGCAAATATTGCCGCCTCGGTAATAATGCGGCTCTCATCTATCATCTTATCGGCAAGAACATCTTCAATTTTTTTCTTGAGTCTCTGGCGATATTCGTCAACACATTTTGGAGAGAGCTCTTCTATTGTGACTGCAATACCGAGCAGAGATTCAAGATGCTCTTCAAGGCTTTTGCCAAGTCTCTCGCCCTCGTCAAGGCGCATCGCCATAAAGCCGTCAAGGGCTTCGCCAAAAACGCTAAGCACCATAGCTGCAAGCTTTTCCTCATCAAGCTCTTTGTATTCGATGTTAAAGATATCGGGAAGGCGACTCATACCTGTAACCGTCAGGTCGCCTGAAACCCCAAGGTCTTTAAGCTCGGAAAGAGCTTTAATATACCCCACGGCAACAGGGCGGTTGAGAGTAATCTCGCGGTCGTCATTTTCTTTTTGCTCGATACTGACTATGATTTCAACCTTGCCACGGGAAATCGATGCCATTGCGGCAGATCTGATTTTATCTTCAAGAAAGGTATAATATCTTGGCACCTTTATGGTAAAGTCGCTGTATCTGTGATTTACAGACTTAAGCTGTACCTTTATGAGAAAGCCGTCTATTAACTGTTCACTGCGGCCGAAACCGGTCATACTCTTTAACATTTCTTATCTCCTCTTTGGACCATTGTATGATAACGACTGTCAATATGTCATAATCATTCAATATGATATTATAGCACAAACGTTCGGCTTTTGCAAGGATTTTTTAAAATCCCGTGGCTACTCATCGTCCCTGATTCCTTTGCCAAGCTTTGATATGGCTTTTTTCTCTATTCTGGACACATAGGAGCGGGAAATGTTCATCATTTTTGCGATTTCTCTCTGGGTATAGCAATGACCGTCTCTGAGACCATACCTCAGTATTATAATTTCCCTCTCTCTCTTGTCAAGCTCTGATTTCAGGTTTTTATAAAGCTGCTTTATTTGCAGATTTGTATTTATTTCATCAAAGATATTTGCATCATTGCTTTTCATTACATCTATCAGCATAATCTGATTGCCCTCTTTGTCTGTCCCTATGGTTTCGTTTAAGGAGACATCTCCCTGAGTTTTTTTGTGTGCTCTCATAAGCATCAGTATTTCGTTTTCCACACATCTTGCGGCATAGGTTGCAAGACGGGTACCCTTTGTGGGGTCAAAGCTTGAAATCCCCTTTATAAGCCCGATTGTGCCGATGGATATGATATCCTCGCTATCGTGGACGTTGTCTGAATATTTCTTTGCAATATGGGCAACGAGCCGCAGATTATGTTCTATAAGTACCTCGCGCGCGTGGTTGTCTCCCTCCCTGTAAAGCTTCATATAATGCCGCTCTTCCTCTGCTGACAGGGGCTTTGGAAACGAATTTCCGTTTGAGAGATAGCCAAGCAGAATAGTAACTGATTGTAAAATCTGAAAAAGAAAGCCAAACAAATAAATCACCTCTGTAGATTTTTATGAAGGCTTTGCAAAAATTCTGCAAGTCCCAAAAAAATATAATAGTAAAGAAGTGAATATGATGGGGAGAAAAATATTACTTTGTTGTTACAAAACCCCTGAAAATGTTGACTTTTAAGGCGAAATGCTTTATTATAATCGACAGACAAGTGTATTTATAAGACACTTTAAGAAATTGTATAATTATTAAAATCTATAAATTTTTTGGAGGTAAACATAATGAAAAAGACTTTATCTGTTATCCTCGTTTTGTCAATGGTGCTCAGCCTTTGCACTGTTGGTGTTTTTGCAACCGAAGAGGTTATAGAAGAGGTTGTAGAAGAGGTTGTAGAAGAAACACCGGTATATGTCGCTAAAATTGGTGATGTTGAATTTGAAACTATTGTAGAAGCAGTTTCAGCTGCAGAAAAAGATGATGTAATTAAACTTATTTCAAATGTGGAACTTGGCGAAACAGTTGTGATTCCTGCAGACAAGGATGTCGTGCTTGACCTTTGCGGCTACATAGTTTCTATGGAGGATTCCTCACGTGCTGCTGCTTGTGCTATTAAAAATAATGGTAATCTTACCATTAAGGATTCTTCAAGGGGTGGAGAAGGTAAGATAACGTTTGTTTCAACGACACCCTCTGCTTCGTATGGTTATTCTACAAGTGCAGTAATAAATACAGGTGCACTCACTGTGAAGAGCGGTAATATCGAAAACACAACTGTGGGTGGTGCAAGTTATGCGATTGATACGGCATGGTACACAAGCGATACAAGCATAACAATAGAAGGCGGAACAATTACATCGCAAAGCACAAGTGTCCGTCAGGTGCCTTTCTCTGCAACTGCAAAAAATGTGTTGACAATTAAAGGCGGCACAATTACAGGTGGATTTGCAGGCGTACAGACACATAACATTTCCAACGCAGAGTATCTTGCGGAGGTAAACATTATCGGTGGTACAATTACCGGAACTTACGCTTATTATACTTATTATTCATGTGTAACAGGACACAGATACACAGATATTGACATTTCAGGCGGAAACTTTAATGGATATGTATTTATTTATAATGGAAACACAGGCAGTTCGGCTGTAGATTTTGAAAATGTTTCTATCAGCAAAGGCTTATTTAACGGAGGCGTGTATGTTTATACCTATGACAGTGAGGACGTCGAGAAATACATACCGGCCATTACAGGCGGTGACTATACAGAAGACCCATCCTGGCAAATCGCAAAGGGTTATGCAAGATGTGCCTCAGAGGTAGAAGGATATGCATACAGCGTAGCAAAACTTAATAACGATGATGTTCAGGTTGCACCAGTTGCTCCAAAGGTAGAGGTTTCTGAGGATATAGATGGAGGATACGCAGGAGATGTAGCAGAGGTTACAGACAATGCAGAAAAGGCAACAATTGATGGTATTGATGCTGCGATAACCAAGGTGGCAAACAAGGAGACAACAAATGCAGCGGCAGGAAAGTCGGCACTGGAAGCAGCAGATATTGAAGTTGCTGAGGATGCAACCGTAAATATTTTTGTTCAGCCATCTTTGGATGTTAAGATAACAGATGTAGAGGATGGAGCTATCGTTCTTGATATAAAAGCAGTAGCACAGACCTATGCAACAACTGCAGAAACTGTGTATGATATGGTTATAGGAACAGATGCAGTTGCCGTAGGCGAGCCAAAAAAGCTTGACACAAAGGGCAGTGAGGTTGTAATCACAATTCCTGTTCCTGCAAGCATTATTGGCGGGGAAGAAACCCTTATGGTAAAACACGTTGTTGATGAGGACACTGTATATTATTACGAGGCAACCGTTGATGCAGAAAACAATACAATTACATTTGTAAATCCTCATGGTTTTTCAGAGTTTACAGTGTCAGCGGTTGATGAAAGACCAATTGTAATTGAGTACACAAGCAATGGAAGACCTGTTAAGGGTACTAATGGTGTGAACATTCCAGAAAGTGATTCGTATACCATATATGACATTGGTGTTGCAGAAATTGAGCTTCCGACAGCAAGGAAGTCAGGATATACCTTTAAGGGCTGGAAATTTGCAGGAGACAACAATTCCTATAAAAAAGTAACCTTGACACAGGATATGTGGGATGCTGCGACAGAGAGAGCAGAAAAACTTATTCTCAATGCAGAGGCTGTTTTTGTAAAGAGTAAGGACAGTGTAAGCGGTCTTGGTGGCGCAGGTGGAGAAGTTGTAACAAGCTACACTGTATCATTTAATACAAATGGTGGCTCGCAGATTGAAAGTATTAAGGTATTTAAGGGAAACAAGGTGTCAGTTCCCATGGCTCCGGTAAAGGAAGGTGCAACCTTCGAGGCGTGGTATACAGATGCAGAATGTACAAATAAGTATGACTTTAGCAAAACTGTATACTCATCATTTACTCTCTTTGCAAAATGGATAGGAGAGAATGAGACAATCTTTGCAGATGTAACTGAGGCAGACTGGTTCTATGATGTTGTAAATGAAGCATATACCAAGGGCTTGATGAATGGTATGGATGAAGAAAACTTCGGACCTCAGCTTGATATTAACAGAGCAATGTTTGTAACAGTTCTTTACAGAATAGCAGGCAAGCCAGAGGCAAAGGCAACAGTGGGCTTTACAGATGTTCAGCCCGGAGTATACTACGAAGATGCAGTTGCGTGGGCGGTTGCAAGCGCAATTGTTGAGGGATACGGCGACGGTGTATTTGGCTCAACTGACCCAATCACCCGTGAACAAATGGCGGCAATACTTTACAGATTTGCACAGTATAAGGGTATAGAAATTGGCGGAGCAGGCGAGAGCTTCAGCGATGCAGACAGTATCGCCGACTGGGCAAAGTCAGCAGTAGACTGGGCAACAGGTGCGGGCGTGCTCAATGGAATGGGTGACGGAACATACGCACCAAAGTCAACTGCAACACGTGCACAGGGTGCCGCAGTATTTGTAAGAATTGAAGACTTAGTAAAATAAGATAAAATAAAGAAATCCGCCCCAAGTGCGGATTTCTTTATGCGTAAAAATAGATAATATTAAAAATAAGATTGCAAGGGTATTGCTTCATTGCCGCCGCGGTAGGCATGGCGGAACAGGGGACGGCATTTATTCAAAGCAATAGCCTTGCAAATTTGTATTTCATAGTTTTAAAGGCGGAGATTTAAAATCTCCGCCTTTTCCTATTTCTTCAAATATTTTTTCAAATATTGCCCTGTATAGGACTTTGCAACTTTTGCGACACTTTCGGGGGTTCCGCAGGCAATAATTTCGCCCCCCTTATCACCGCCCTCAGGGCCAAGGTCCACAATATAGTCTGCCGTCTTTATCATATCAAGATTGTGCTCAATAACCACAATGGTGTTGCCCGCATCGACAAGCTTTTGCAAAACCTCGGTTAACTTGTGTACGTCGGCGCTGTGCAGACCGGTTGTGGGCTCGTCAAGAACGTAGATAGTGCTACCGGTACTGCGCTTTGAAAGTTCGGTTGCAAGTTTGACTCTCTGTGCCTCACCACCTGATAAGGTAGTTGATGGCTGGCCTATTTTGATATAGCCAAGTCCAACATCAAAAAGTGTTTGCAGCTTGCGTTGAATTTTGGGAATATTTTCAAAGAACTCGCAGCCCTCTTCGACGGTCATTTCAAGAACATCGTAAATATTTTTGCCCTTATATCTTACCTCTAAGGTTTCGCGGTTATATCTCTTGCCGTCGCAGACCTCGCAAGGCACGTATACATCAGGCAGAAAATGCATTTCTATCTTAATTATTCCGTCGCCTGTGCAGGCTTCGCATCTGCCGCCTTTTACATTAAAACTAAATCTGCCCGAGCCATATCCTCTTGATTTTGCCTCGGGTGTCATTGCAAAGAGGCTGCGGATATCGCTGAAAAGCCCTGTATATGTGGCAGGGTTACTTCTCGGAGTTCTTCCGATAGGGGACTGGTCGATAGCAATTATCTTGTCAAGATGCTCTGTGCCAATAATTTTTTTATACTTACCCGGAACTTTTTTTGCACCATTTAGCTCGTTTGCAAGAGCCTTAAACAAAATTTCGTTGATAAGAGAGCTTTTTCCGCTGCCCGACACACCTGTAACGCAGGTGAAGGTGCCAAGGGGAATTTTAAGATTTACATTTTTAAGATTGTTCTCACAAGCTCCCTTGATTTCCAAAAAGTTTCCGTTGCCCTCGCGACGATTTTCAGGGACGGGAATCTTCTTTTTGCCACTGAGGTACAGACCTGTTTCAGAGCGCTCACATTTCATTATTTCTTCGGCAGTACCTTCTGCAACAATCTCGCCGCCGTGAATTCCGGCGCCTGGACCTATGTCAATTATATGGTCTGCAGCAAACATAGTGTCCTCATCATGCTCGACTACAAGAAGGGTGTTGCCAAGGTCACGGAGATGTTTCAGGGTTTCTATCAGCTTTGCATTGTCACGCTGATGCAGACCAATGCTGGGCTCGTCAAGAATATAGATTACCCCCATAAGTCCCGAGCCTATCTGTGTGGCAAGGCGGATTCTCTGCGCCTCGCCGCCCGAGAGAGTGCCTGCGCTTCTTGACATGGTAAGATAGTCAAGGCCTACGTCCACAAGAAACTTTAGTCTGCCGATAATTTCTTTTAAAATATTTTTTGCAATAATAACATCCTTACCGCTAAGTCTTGAAGAAAGAGAGGTGAAGAAATCAAGTGCCTTTGCAATAGAAAAATCCGTCACCTGATTTATGTTAAGCCCGTCTACTGTTACGGCTAAGGTTTCGGGCTTCAGTCTTGCTCCGTGACATTCGGGACAACACATATCTATCATATAATTTTCGATATCTGCCTTTGCCCACTCAGAGTTTGTCTCATCATACCTTCTTTTAAGATTATGGACGACCCCCTCAAAACGGGCGTATTTAACGCCTTTCGCGAAGCTGTTGTCATAAGTCAGTTTAAGCTTTTCGCCCTTTGTGCCGTAGAGGAGGATGTCGACAACCTCATCGGGGAGTTCCTCAATGGGCGTGTCAAGGCTAAAGCCGTATCTTGCTGCCATTCCCTCATAGTACATTCTTGAAATACTGTTCTTCTCTGTGCCTGACCATCCGCTTGCGTGGATTGCACCCTGATTTATACTGAGGCTCCTGTCGGGGATAACAAGGTCGGGTGATACCATAGTGATAGAGCCAAGTCCCATACAGGTAGGGCAGGCGCCATAAGGAGTGTTGAATGAGAACATTCTGGGGGTCAGCTCTTCTATATTTATGCCACAGTCATCGCAGGCATAGTTGCGGCTGAAGGTCATATCCTTGCCGTCGATTACGGAGATTACAACGATTCCGCCTGCCATTTCAAGTGCGGTCTCAATAGAATCTGTAAGTCGCTTTTCAATCCCCTCGCGCATCACAAGTCTGTCAATAACAATGTCAATGTTATGCTTTTTTTGTTTGTCAAGCCTTACAGGCTCGCCTGTCAGCTCCATAATCTCGCCGTCCACACGGACACGGACAAAGCCACCCTTTGCCGCATCAGCAAAGGTTTTGGCGTACTCGCCTTTTCGTCCTCTTGCCACGGGTGCCATAACCTGAAACTTCGTTCTCTCAGGCAGGGCAAGGACTGCGTCTACAATCTGGTCTATGGATTGTGGCGAAATTTCTTTTCCGCATTTAGGACAATGCGGCACACCAATGTTGGCATAAAGAAGCCTTATATAGTCATAAATTTCAGTAACCGTACCCACAGTTGAGCGTGGGTTTTTGCTTGTTGTCTTCTGGTCAATAGAGATGGCAGGGGATAAACCGTCAATCATTTCAACATCGGGCTTGTCCATCTGACCTAAAAACATTCTTGCGTAGGCAGAGAGAGACTCGACATAGCGTCGCTGTCCCTCTGCATATATGGTTTCAAAGGCAAGGGAGGATTTGCCCGAGCCGCTGAGACCTGTCATGACAACAAGCTTGTCACGGGGGATTTCCACCGAGACATTTTTAAGGTTGTTCTCGTTTGCTCCCTTTACCACTATATTCTTGTTCATATTACTTTCCTCACTATACTACATAATTGATTCTTCAAGTCGTTTTATCTCGTCTCTCAGTTGAGCCGCAAGCTCAAACTGCAAGAGCTCTGCCGCTTTTTTCATTTCGGTTGTAAGCTCTGCTATAGCCAGATATACATCGGATGTCTGCATTTCCTTGCCGCCTGACTGAGATGTCTTGCCTTTTACAGATTTTGTTGCTTCTATAACCTCGCTTACAGATTTTTTGATTGTCCTTGGAATAATTCCGTGTTCTTCGTTAAACTTACCCTGAAGCTCCCGTCGGCGGTTGGTTTCATCTATTGCTCTTTGCATAGAACCTGTTATGTTGTCGGCGTACATAATTACCTTGCCCTCTGCGTTTCGTGCCGCTCTGCCTATGGTCTGAATTAAAGAGGTTTCGCTGCGAAGAAAACCCTCTTTGTCGGCATCAAGGATTGCTACAAGGGACACCTCGGGGATGTCAAGACCCTCACGCAGAAGGTTAATTCCAATCAGGACATCAAAGACCCCAAGGCGTAAATCACGAATGATTTCCATTCTCTCGATTGCCTGAACGTCCGAGTGGAGATAGCGGACTTTTACACCCATATCCTCGAAATATTCTGTCAGTTTTTCTGCCATTTTCTTGGTAAGAGTGGTAACAAGCACTCTTTCGTCTTTCTCGACACGTTTGATAATTTCGCCATAAAGGTCGTCAACCTGTCCTGTTATGGGGCGGACCTCGACCTCGGGGTCAAGTAGGCCTGTCGGACGAATAAGCTGTTCTACAATTTTGGAGGACTGTTCCTTTTCAAAATCAGCAGGTGTTGCGCTGACAAAGATTGCCTGATTTATCTTGGAGTAGAACTCGTCAAAGGTCAGCGGTCTGTTGTCAAAGGCAGATGGCAGACGAAAGCCGTAGTTTACAAGGCTTTCCTTTCTTGATCTGTCACCTGCATACATTGCGTGCACCTGCGGAAGTGTAACATGAGACTCGTCAACAAACAAGAGAAAATCCTTTGGCAGATAATCCACAAGCGTAAATGGAGGACTGCCTGCCGCTCTGCCGCTTATGTGACGGGAGTAATTTTCAATTCCGTTGCAAAAGCCCGTCTCGCGCATCATTTCTATGTCATAGTTGGTGCGTTGTTCAAGGCGCTGTGCCTCTATAAGCTTGTTGTCTGCACGCAATTCTTCAAGTCTTACTTTCAGCTCTTCCTGTATGCTCTCTATTGCCGCCTCGCGCTTTTCTGCGGTGGTAACATAGTGAGATGCAGGGTAGATGGCAACATGGTTGCGCTCTGAGACAAGCTCGCCCGTTACGGGGTTGAAATCGTAAATGCGGTCAATCTCGTCACCGAAGAATTCTATACGCACTGCGTGAGAGGAAGAATCGGACGGAAAAACATCAAGGACATCTCCGCGGACACGAAACTTGTTTCGGGAGAAGGCGATGTCGTTGCGTTCGTATTTTATTTCTATTAGCTTAGTAATAATATCGTCACGGTCTTTTATCATACCCGGGCGCAGAGAAATCACCATATTATTATAATCTATCGGGTCGCCAAGACCATATATACAGGACACACTTGCCACAATGATTACATCTTTTCGCTCAAACAGAGCCGAAGTTGCACTGTGGCGCAGTTTGTCAATCTCTTCGTTGGTGGATGCGTCTTTTTCTATATATGTGTCCGAGTGGGCAATATACGCCTCGGGCTGATAATAGTCATAGTATGACACGAAATATTCAACTGCATTATTGGGGAAGATTTCCTTAAACTCGCTGCAAAGCTGTGCCGCAAGAGTCTTGTTGTGGGCAAGGACTAAAGTGGGGCGCTGCACCTTTTCGATAACATTTGCCATTGTAAAGGTCTTTCCGCTGCCTGTCACACCGAGAAGAGTCTGAAACTTCTCGCCATTTAATATTCCCTTTGAAAGTTTTTCTATTGCCTGCGGTTGGTCGCCGCCTGGCTTGTATTTTGAAACTACCTGAAAGTCCATCGGTTTTCCTCCCTGCAGAATTTTCTGAATTTAGTATGTGCTTAATTTATTATTGTAACACATATAATAAAAATCCGCAATATATTTTTGGGTAAGAAAGGCTTCCTCGTTGTAGGTTTGTCAATGATGTGTTACAAAATTAATTAAAAAACTTCACCATCTTCAAGAAAAGCCTTGATATAATCAATAGGAGCTTTCCAATTGAGAGGACGCATAGGAAACTTGTTGTAGTTATAGTTATGTACCTTTA
>JAZNCD010000002.1:0-10032 GCA_045587365.1 Clostridia bacterium | reverse complement strand
CTTACTGCAGCGGTACAAAATATGAAGAAGATTGCAAATATCCTCTGGAAAAGGGATAGGCAATTTCTATCAAGAATTATTAAAAATATAATATATACGACACAAACCCACCTGAAAATGGTGGGTTTGTCAGTGGTCTGAACTGCAACAAAAGTTGCAGTTGTTTTGCACATAATAAGTAGTGGTTACGCTTCAACAGATATAACCTCTTTGCCTTTGTAAGAGCCGCAAGCCTTGCAAACTCTGTGAGGCTTATTAAACTCTCCGCAATTAGGGCAAGCAACCATACCGGGAACTGTAAGCTTCCAGTTAGCTCTTCTCTTGTCTCTTCTTGCTTTAGATGTTTTTCTCTTTGGAACTGCCATAGTGTATACACCTCTTTCTCGTATTTACTAAAATATAAGGGATACTCCCCAAACAAAGGTTACCTTTGCATATTCTACATATTTTTATTTTACAACAATTTATCCAAAATGTCAAATCTGGGGTCTGTTGTTCTTGTGTTGCAGTTGCATTCTTCAATATTAAGGTTTTTTCCGCACAACGGGCAAATACCTTTGCAATCCTCGCTGCAAAGCGATTTTGACGGAAGAGCCATAAAGAGATTTGTGTATAAAATCTCGTCAAAATCAACCGAAGAACCTGAGAAAATAATAAAGTCAGGGTCTTCTTCGTTATCAGAGAATGCGTCCTCTTTTTTTAGCTTCTCATCAATGTCAAAGATTATTTCTTCAGTGTAGGTATCTGTGCAACGGTCACAAACCATTTCTACTGTTGTTTTTGCCTCTCCGACAAGCTCAATTGTGCCGGATATATTTGTTGCGCATCCTTCAAAATGAACAGGAGCAACTATTTTAAATGCATCGTTGTCGGCAGACGAAAGCATAACGTCTTCCGAAATCTGCAGTTTCTTGCCATCGTAGTTTAAAACAGATAAAAGATTAAGCTCCATAAGATAACCTCCATCCTGACTGTATGATGTCCTGTAAATGCAACAAACAGACGGCAACTATTATATTACATTACCTCTGATTTGTCAAGCAATTTCTATTATTTTTATTGGTTTAAAAAAAATTTTTATTTTGATGCAAGATATGCATTAATCTTTTCAACCAAGGCATCTGCATCAACTCCGTGAACTGCAGCAGCCTGCTCTATGCTCTCGCCTGAAGCTGAGGGGCAACCGAGACAGTGCATACCGATTTCAAGAAAGAATTCTGCAGTACCGGGGTCAAGCTGAAGAGCCTCTAAAATAATAGTATCTTTTGTTACCTGTGCCATAATATATTCATCCTTTCGCATTTGACAATAAATTTTTGATACAAGGAATAGTATACCTTATTTGTTGTAAAAATTCAAGTGTTTTTGTAAATAAATTTATAGAAACAAGATTATTATAAAAACTACCATTATTTGGGGGATAAAGGTAAGCTATCTCTTATTTTGATATGCCCTTGCTATATAATTGCATACAACATAAATGTGGGTAAATCTGCTTTGTTATTGAATACAATAAGTCCGACATCTTTTTAAAGATGTCGGACTTTGATTTTTAGTAATTTTCTTTTCTTACTTCAAAGTAGCTCTGGGGATGAGCACAAACAGGACAAACCTCAGGAGATTTTTTGCCCATTACGAGATGTCCGCAGTTGCGACATTCCCACATTGTCTCTTCAGATTTTTCAAATACTTTCTTCATTTCAACGTTATTTAAAAGTGCACGATAACGCTCCTCGTGTGACTTTTCGATTTTAGCAACCATTCTGAACTGTGCAGCAAGAGCGGTAAAGCCTTCTTCTTCGGCATCTTTTGCAAAACGGTCGTACATATCTGTCCATTCATAGTTTTCGCCTTCTGCGGCGTGGAGAAGATTTTCAGCTGTACCTGACAACTCGCCAAGGGCTTTAAACCAGAGCTTTGCGTGCTCTTTTTCGTTGTTCGCTGTCTGCTCAAAAATTGCGGCAATCTGCTGATAGCCTTCCTTTTTTGCAACAGATGCAAAGTATGTATACTTGTTTCTTGCCTGACTTTCGCCGGCAAATGCTTCCCAAAGATTTTTTTCAGTTTTTGTTCCTTTAAGATTCATATAATTACCTCCTGATATTTTTATAAAATTTTACCATATCTAAAATATAATGTCAATTATTTTTTGCTTCCTGATTTTCTATACATTAACTGCAAGCTTTTGGGAGGAATGTTATACATTTTTTTAAATTTAATTGAAAAATAGTTACTGTCATTAAAGCCGCATTCCTCGGCAACCTCGGCAACGGACAGGGTGCTTTGCTTAAGCAGACTTTCTGCTTTTTTGAGTCGCAGAAGGTTAATATACTGATTAAAGCCAAAACCTGTTTCTTTTTTAAAACTTCTCGAAAAATGCTCACTGCTGACCGAGAACTTTGTTGCAATATCCGAAAGCGAAATATCGGAGGACAGATTGTTCTGAATATAATCAATCGCATGCTCAATATAGCTGATTTGAGCATTTTGAGAGTTATACTTGTTTTTGCTTCTTGCAAGAAGAAAGAAGAAGGAGTACATAAGACAACGTATTGATTCGTCTGAATAATCATCGTGATGATTATATTCCTTTTCAATTTTCTGCAGAATTGACTGAATTTCGTCTATGAATTTTGGATTTCTGTAGAGATAGTTATCGCTGTACGCCAGAGGAGAGACAGAAGACGGAATGTATTTGTGCGTACAGTTTACGAGAAGTCTCGTCGGTTTATCTGTTGTATATATTGTGTGGTGAATTACCCCATCGGGAATAAGCACAACATCCCCTTTTGTCAGCTGATATGATTTGTTATTTATGAAATAACTGCACGATCCGCTTTCGATATAGTAAATCTCATAAAAGTTATGATAATGTTCTTCGGTATACATAAACCCCGGAGTTTTGGCGTGGTCGCTGCGTTCAAAATAAAAAGGATTTTCTTCAGAAAACTCTCTGTACTTCATAGACATTATATTCCTTTCAGCATAGTCTTTAAAAAATTATATCATATATAATCAAAATATTCAAGAAAAAATAAGTAAAGTAGTCAAAAAAATTAAGGCACACATAAAAAAATTGATATATAATGAGGTTAAATGGACAAGTTGGGAGGAAAGAATATGACAAATAAAGTGATACAGTTCGGCGAGGGCGGATTTCTGCGTGGATTTGTTGACTGGATGATACAGATAGTAAATGATAAAACAGGCACAGATATTGGGGTGACAGTTGTTCAGCCCATAAAGGAAGGAATGTGCGATGTTCTCAGTAGTCAGGGATGTACATATACACACATCTGCCGTGGTGCAGAGGGCGTTGAGACAAAAAGGGTTGAGGTAATCACAGGCTGTATAAAGCCCTATGAGGATTTTGACAAATACATTGCTCTTGCAGACAATCCCGATTATCGTTTTATTGTTTCAAACACAACAGAGGCCGGAATTTGCTTTGACGAAAATGACAAAATTGATGACAGACCTGCAAAGTCTTTCCCGGGAAAGCTAACTCAGCTTCTTGTTGAGAGATTTAAGAAAAATCTTGGCGGATTTGTGTTTCTCCCCTGTGAACTGATAGATAAAAACGGAGATAACCTTCGTGAGTGCATCCTCAAATATGCAGATTTGTGGGAACTCGGAGATGATTTTAAAAAGTGGATTAAAGAAGAAAACATATTTTGCAACACGTTGGTTGACAGAATCAACACAGGATATCCCAAAGAAGAGGCGGCAGAGCTTGCTCCTGATGACAAGATGCTTAACACCTCAGAATATTTCCATCTTTGGGTTATAGAGGGATACAATGGATTGTTTAACGAAATTCCGTTTGATAAGTGTGATTTAAACATCATTCTTACCGATAAGCTTGAAAACTATCGTACAAGAAAGGTGCGTATATTAAACGGTGCCCATACATCTATGGTGGCGTATAGCTTGCTTGAGGGTATCGAGACAGTAAGAGAGGCTGTGTGCAATGAAAAGATGAGAGCTTTCTTAAATCAATGTATTTTTGACGAGATTATACCAACTCTTGATTTGCCGAAAGAAGAACTCATAGACTATGCAAACAGCGTGCTCTCAAGATTTGAGAATCCATACATAAAACACTATCTTTCATCTATTGCACTCAACTCCGTAAGTAAGTTTAAAGTTCGTGTTCTGCCCTCGATTCTCGAGTATAAAAAGAGATTTTCAAAATTGCCCGAAAATTTGATTTTTGCCCTTGCAAAGCTGATTGAATTTTACAGAACAGATATGGCAAATGATGGTGCAGAGGTTATGGAATTTATGAAGACTGCATCACTTTCTGAGATTCTTAAAAACGAAGAACTTTGGGGAGGGGATATTTCTTTCCTTGAAGGAGAGGTAGGCAAATATGTTAATTAATAGCAGAGATAATGTTGAGGTTAACCCTCAAAACGGTCACAAATTTGCAGTTTGTGATATAAAAGAGGGCGAAAATGTTATTAAGTACGGCAACCCAATCGGTCACGCGACCTGCGATATCGCAAAGGGCGAGCATGTACATACTCATAATTTAAAGACCAATCTTTCGGGCAAGATTGAGTACACATACACGCCCGAAAAGCCTGCAGTTGAAAAGAAAGAGACAGACAGAACCTTTATGGGATATGTGAGAGACAACGGAGAAGTCGGTATAAGAAATGATATCTGGATTATCAATACCGTAGGTTGTGTAAATAAAATTGCAGAAAGACTCTCAAAACTCACAGGTGCTAAGCATTTCCCACATCCGTTTGGTTGCTCTCAGCTTGGTGAGGATCAGGAGGTAACACAGAAAATTCTTGCAGGAATGGTAAATCATCCAAACTGTGGTGGAGCTCTCGTGCTTGGTCTTGGATGTGAGAATAACAATATTGATGTGTTCAAAACCATTCTCGGCAAGTGGGATGACAACAGGGTAAGGTTTTTAAACACTCAGGATTTTGATGACGAGATTGAAGAAGGTGTACGCCTTATAAAAGAGCTTGAGGATAATGCAAATAAAACCCAAAGAACGGCTGTGCCTGTATCAAAACTGAGAATTGGTCTTAAGTGTGGCGGCAGCGATGGTTTTTCGGGAATTACCGCAAATCCGCTTGTAGGAAAGCTTTGTGAAGCACATACCGGTTGGGGTGGCTCTTGTGTACTTACAGAAGTACCCGAAATGTTTGGTGCAGAACATCTCTTGATGAATCGTGCAGAGAATAAAGAGATATTTGATAAAACCGTCAAGCTTATAAATGACTTTAAGGAATATTATGAGCGTCATAATCAGGTAATATATGAAAACCCATCTCCCGGCAACAAGGCAGGCGGCATCACAACTCTTGAAGAAAAATCTCTTGGTTGTGTTCAAAAGGGTGGTCTTGCCACGGTTACAGATGTGCTTGACTATGGCGACAGACTTACAAAAAGCGGTCTTTCCCTCCTCAACGGACCGGGCAATGATATGGTTGCAGTTACTAATCTTATGGCAGCAGGCGTGCATATAATTCTTTTTACAACAGGCAGAGGTACGCCTCTTGGCGGTCCTGTTCCGACTGTAAAGATTTCTACCAACAATGCTCTTTATGAAAAGAAGAACAACTGGATTGACTTTAACGCAGGACCGATTATAGATGGCGAGGACCTAACGGATAAGCTAATTGATTATATCATAGAAGTAGCCAATGGTAAAAAGACAAAAAATGAGGAAAACGGCTACGAAGAAATTTCTATTTTTAAGGATGGTGTGACATTATGAGGTTTATGGATGAAAAGTTTATGTTAAAAAACAAGACGGCGGTAAAGCTTTATAATGCAGTAAAGGACCTGCCAATTATCGACTATCACTGTCATATAAGCCCTAAAATGATTGCAGAGAATTACAAGTTTAAAAATGCTTTTGAACTTTTTCTCGGTGGCGACCACTATAAATGGAGACAGATGCGCACCAATGGCGTTGACGAGAGATTTATAACAGGTGATGCAGACGACTATGAGAAGTGGCTTGAGTTTGCAAAAACTATGCCACAGCTTATAGGAAATCCGCTTTATCATTGGACGCACCTTGAACTCAAGCGTTATTTTGGCATCGAAGAGCCTCTCTGCGAAGAAAATGCAAAGATGGTATGGGATAAGGTAAACGCCTGTCTTGCAAAAGAGGAGTATCGTGTTCAGGGGCTTATAAAGATGTCAAATGTAGAGGTTATCTGCACAACAGATAATCCCTATGACAGTCTTGAGTACCACAAGCAGTTAAAGGATTTTGGAGTTAAGGTTATTCCGGCATTCCGCCCTGACCTTGATGACATAAAAGAGGATATAACAGAGCGTATGGATTACTTCCACGAGAACGGTTGCCGTCTCTCTGACCATGCGATAGACAAAATGGATGACGAGATTATCGAAAAACTTGTTTTCCTTGGCGAAGAATACGCAAAGCGTGGTTGGGTATGGCAGCTCCACATTGGGGCGCTGAGAAACAATAATTCGAGAATGTTTGAAAAGCTCGGCCCCGACACAGGCTTTGATTCGGTAAACGATTTTCAGATTGCAGAAGGGTTATCAAAGTTGCTTAATGAGCTTGATAAAAAGGATATGCTTCCTAAGACTATCCTTTATACTCTCAATCCCAAGGATAACTATGTTCTCGGCACAATGCTCGGAAACTTCCAGGGTGGCGGAATCCCCGGCAAAATTCAGTTTGGCTCGGGATGGTGGTTTAATGACCAGAGAGACGGAATGGAAAGTCAGATGCGTGCCCTCTCTAACCTTGGTATGATTTCAAGGTTTGTTGGTATGCTGACAGATTCAAGAAGTTTTGTGTCATACACCCGTCACGAGTACTTTAGAAGAATCCTCTGTAATCTTCTCGGCAAGTGGGTAGAAGAAGGCGAATATCCCAACGATATTAAGACCTTGACAAAGATTGCACAGGATATAAGTTATTATAATGCAAAAAATTATTTTGATTTCTGGAACTAAGTAAATAAGTAAAATTTTAATAGGAGGAAGTAAAATGAAACATTTAGGAAACAAAGTAGAAGACCTTAAAATTTGTTATGTAGGCGGCGGATCCCGCGGATGGGCGTGGGGACTTATGTCAGACCTTGCTATGGCAGATGATATCTGCGGCGATGTATATCTTTATGATATAGACTTTGATGCTGCAAAGGCAAACGAAATTATCGGCAACAAAATAAATGATACTGATGGTTGTAAGTCAAAATGGAATTACAAAGCAACCGAGAATATTGATGAGGCTCTCTCCGGTGCAGATTTTGTTATTATTTCGATTTTGCCCGGCACATTTGATGAGATGGACAGCGATGTTCACGAGCCTGAAAAGTATGGAATATATCAGTCAGTTGGTGATACATACGGACCCGGTGGTACAATCCGTGCTCTTCGTACAATACCTATGTTTGAAGTTATTGCCGAGGCAATAAAAAAGAACTGCCCCAAGGCGTGGGTTATCAACTACACAAATCCAATGACACTTTGCGTAAAGACTCTTTACAGAGTTTTCCCGGAAATCAAGGCGTTTGGATGCTGCCACGAAGTATTTGGTACACAGAAGCTTTTGGCAGAGGCAATCAAGGACAAGTATGGTGTTGAAGCACCAAATCGTGCGGAAATCAAGGTAAATCCAATTGGCATCAACCACTTCACATGGCTTACAGAAGCAAAGTACAATGGAGAGGACATTATGCCTTTATATAAGGAGTTTGCAGAAAAGTATTACGAGACAGGCTATCTTGAGAAGAACGACGATAACTGGCTTAACAACTTCTTTGAGACTGCGCATAAGGTTAAGTTTGACTTGTTCTTAAGATTTGGATACATTGGTGCAGCAGGCGACAGACACCTTGCAGAGTTCTGTCCTCCAAAGTGGTATCTTGCAAGCCCTGAGTGCGCACATAGCTGGACATTTGGTCTCACTCCGGTTTCCTGGAGAAAGAATGACCTTAAGGAAAGACTTGAAAAGAGTGCTAAGCTTGTCAGTGGAGAAGAAGAATTTGAATTCAGAGCAACCGGTGAGGACGGCGTAAATCAGATCCGCGCAATACTTGGACTTAACGATTTTGTGACAAATGTAAACCTTCCGAACGAGGGTCAGATTCCAAATCTTCCAATGGGTGCAATAGTTGAGACAAATGCAGTGTTTACATCTGACACAGTTCGCCCTGTATTTGCGGGTAACATTCCACAGGAAATTTATCCTTTGATTTCAAAAATTGCAGGTGTTCAGGAGATGGTTTCAGAGGCAGCAGCAGAGCGTGACCTTGACAAGGCTTTCCGCGTATTTATGGAGCAGGTTGATTTGCCAATTACAGATGCAAAGGCCCTCTTTGATACAATGATAGAAAACACCAAGGAATACTTAAAAGAATATGGCGTATAAGATAAAGGCTTGTAATGCATTGCATTACAAACCTTTTGCATATTTGTGTAACAGAAAATTAGTTTAAATTACAAGTCAGTTTATTGAAAAACCCGTTAACTTTAATAAAAGTTAACGGGTTTTGGCAGGGGCAGTAGGATTTGAACCCACGACTTACAGTTTTGGAGGTCGTGTCTAATATCAAAGACCGTTCAAATTGTTCCCACTGTTGAGCCACTTGTGGCACTTGCTCTTTTGAACCTTATGCCGTTTGATGCCTTATTGATGCTATCCAAAAATCTCCACTGTAAAACTGATGCTCAACTGCCAAAAACGACGCACTTAACTTTATTTTAGTATAACATATATTTCGTGAAATTTCAAATAGAATCAAACGGAATTGCCCGTTTTAAGCACGCCAGAATAAAATTGGCAGAATTACTCGACTAACAAAATCAAACGCAATACAAAGCGTTTTTGAGCCAATTACGGAAAGCCATTCCGTAAACGCTATAACAAAAAATGATATGCCTTAAGCAAAGAAAAAACGGCGTTGTGAATAATATACCTTAAATTGCTAAAAATAAAAACAGAAATCTGCAATTGGAGGTAATATTATGTTTAAACATGAAAAAATGCTTTTTCATCCAGTAGAAGTTGAAAGACCAAATCCACAGTATGCCGTATTGCTTCAGGAACAGCTCGGCGGCGGAAACGGTGAACTGAAAGCAGCTATGCAATATATGTCGCAGAGTTTTCGTATCAAGGATCCCGAAATTAAGGATTTATTTTTGGATATAGCTGCAGAAGAGCTTGGACATATGGAAATGGTTGCACAAACCATCAATTTACTCAACGGTCATGATGTAGATGCAACTAAGGTACAAGCAGGCGAAATACAATCCCATGTTCTTTTGGGACTAAATCCCGGTCTTATAAACGCATCAGGCTATTCCTGGACAGGAGATTATGTTACTGTAACAGGAGATTTGTGTGCTGACCTTTTAAGTAACATTGCGTCCGAACAGCGTGCAAAGGTTGTATATGAATATCTGTATCGCCAGATTGATGATAAAAAAGTAAGAGAAACCATAGATTTTCTCTTAAACCGTGAAGAAGCACACAATCAGATGTTCCGTGATGCTTTTAACAAAGTACAAAATAGCGGCTCTAACAGAGATTTCGGAACAACAAAAGCTGCCCGAATGTATTTTTCAATGTCTGATCCGGGGCCTAATGCTTTTGCAAATAACGAAACGACAGCACCTTCTTTTAATAAATAGTATCTTAATAAAGAAATTGTGCAGACACTGTTTGCACAATTTAACCATGCCTCGTGTCAAAATATGATACGCCTTAATCAAAGAAAAGCGGAATCGAGAAATCGGAAGAAATCTCGGTTCCGCATTGATATTTTATATAAGAATTATTTAAAGTGCGACTGCATCTTTGGCAACCTGCATTTCGATAGCCTGTTCTACATAACTGTTTAATGAAATGTTTTTTGCAGATGCGCCAAGACTTGCTTTTCTGTGCAAGTCTGCAGTAATTCTCACATTAAAGCTGCCCTTGTACTGCTGTTGAGGTTCTTTTCCGTTTTCAGCACAAAATTCAAGATATTCATCAACAGCATCGTGAAAATCCTCAATAAGACTTTCTACGGTATC
>JAZNCD010000001.1:0-4669 GCA_045587365.1 Clostridia bacterium | reverse complement strand
CCAGACTTGACACGAGTGGGAATTGTGTAACACTATGAATTATGCGAAATAGAAATTTGCATCTAATACAGGTTGACAGGATATTTCGCATTGGAGGGATAAGATGTTTAAAATAAAAAACTATATTCGACGGGAGGCAGAGCAAACTTCCATTTTGCTAAGGTGCATTCCGTCCCCTGTTGTTACCTTGTTTGTTGTAAGTGTAATTTCTATGAATCTGCTTGCAAACAAGACGCTTCTTCAGCTTGACTGGATTGCCTTAGATGGCGGCATTTTAATATCGTGGCTGTCTTTTATGTGCATGGATGTTATCACCAAGCACTTTGGCCCACGGGCGTCAAACAAAATTTCTCTGCTTGCAGCAATCATAAATCTGCTTACATGCCTTATTTTCTTTGTTGCAAGTGCAATTCCCTCAAACGCAGGGAATTACGATGCCTTCGATAGGATTTTTGGCGGAACGTGGTTTATTTTGCTTGGCAGCACAGTTGCATTTTTGTCATCGGCGTGTATCAACAATATGCTCAACTGGTCCATAGGAAGAGCTTTTAAGAAAAATCCTGACGGAAAAGTTGCCTACGCAATGCAGACCTATATATCCACTTTTATAGGGCAGTTTTTTGACAACTTTATATTCTCCGTAATCGTATTTGTTGGCTTCGCGCCTGTGTACTGGAATGGCTTTTGCTGGACTGTTTTGCAATGTGCCATGTGTGCTCTGACAGGAGCTGTGGCAGAACTTATTATGGAAATTATGTTCTCGCCAATCGGTTATAGAATCATAAAAGGGTGGAGGAAAAACGATGTAGGTAAAGAATATTTAGATTACATAGCCAAAGGGAGATAATAAAATGAATGTTTTAATTACAGGCACATCACAGGGGATTGGAAAAGCTATAGCGGAAATGTTTTTGGAAAACAACCATAAGGTTTTTGGTATTGACAGACAGAAATCCGGAATTTCTCACCCTGATTATACTCACCATATTTGTGATGTGCGAAGCTATGAGGAATTGCCTGATTTAGAGGATATTAATATTTTGATTAACAATGCAGGGACTCAGAACGAGGCAGACATTGACATCAACTTAAAGGCTTTGATTTATATTACTGAAAAATATGGAGTTCAAAGCAAAATAAAGTCAATTTTGAATATTGGCTCTGCCAGCGGACATACGGGATCGGAGTTCCCTGAGTACTGTGCGAGCAAGGGCGGAGTGATGGCATATACCAAAAATGTTGCAATGCGTGTTGCCGCCTTTGGGGCAACCTGTAACAGTCTCGACCCGGGCGGAGTGCTTACACCTCTAAACGATTGCGTTGTCAATGATGAGAAACTCTGGTCTGAAATCATGGACGAAACACCGCTGAAGAGATGGGCAACGCCTGAAGAAATTGCCCAGTGGGCATACTTCCTTACCGTGACAAATACATTCTGCACAGGGCAGAATATACTTGTTGACGGAGGAGAGTCTATCAACTATAATTTTATCTGGAAAGAATAATTTGAAAATAGTAGCTAAATTTGTCCGGTGGCGGATGAGGTCGAATGAAAAACGGTAAGTTGATTTGCTGAAGCTAAAGATAAATTTATAAAAACATAATGTACGGAGGAACTTATGAAGACTTTCAGACCAAAAATATTTGATATAATCAATGACTATAACAAGGGGCAGCTTGTAAATGATATAATTGCCGGAATTATTGTGGCGATTATTGCCCTGCCTTTATCTATCGCTCTTGCTATTGCATCGGGTGTTTCGCCCGAAAAGGGCTTATACACAGCCATAGTTGCAGGTTTTGTGATCGCACTTCTCGGTGGAAGTCGGGTAAACATTTCGGGTCCCACGGCTGCCTTTGCAACTATTGTTGCAGGCATCGTGGCTCAGTTTGGCACAAGCGGTCTTGTTATTGCCACGATTATGGCAGGTATTATACTGATAGTTATGGGACTTTGCAGGGTTGGAGGATTGATAAAATATATTCCCTACACCATAACCACAGGATTTACCTCAGGTATTGCGGTGACAATTTTAATAGGTCAGCTAAAGGACTTTTTCGGTATTACATATACAGGTGGCGTAAATCCTGTTGAGACTATCGAAAAGGTTGAGGCACTTGTTGCATCTTTTTCAACAATTAATTTACAAAGCTTGCTCGTTGGTATAGTTTCTCTTTTAGTTTTGATTGTATGGCCTAAAATCAGTAAAAGGATACCAGGCTCGTTGGTTGTAGTTATTGTAGGTAGTGCCGTTGTGAAGCTATTGTGCCCAGGGGTCAATACAATAGGTGATTTGTACTCTGTTTCTGCCGGTCTGCCGGTACCATCTGTACCCGGATTTGATTTGACGCTTATAGGAGAGTTGATTCCAAGTGCTTTTACAATTGCAATACTTGCAGGTATTGAGTCGCTTTTGTCCTGCGTTGTGTCCGATGGTATGATAAAAGACAGACATAACTCAAATACCGAGCTTATAGCTCAGGGTGTGGGCAACATCTTTTCGGGCGTATTTGGCGGAATCCCGGCTACCGGTGCAATTGCAAGAACTGCCGCCAATGTTAAAAACGGAGGTAGAACACCTGTTGCCGGAATCGTTCATGCGGTTGTTCTTTTGCTTGTTCTTATAGTGCTGATGCCCTATGCGGCGTGGATTCCTATGCCCGTAATTGCGGCAATTTTGATTATGGTTGCGTATAATATGTGCGAGTGGCGTCAGTTTGTGTATATTTGTAAATCGGCCCCGAAAAGCGATATTTCCGTTCTTGTGCTGACATTTGTGCTGACGGTTGTGTTTGATTTGGTTGTGGCAATTGAGGTTGGAATTGTTGTGACGATGACACTTTTTATGAAGAAAATGAGCGATGTTACCGAAGTCCGCGAGTGGGAAGAGGCGTCTGCAGATGATGACAGAATGAAGGATATTCCAAAGGACACGCGTGTTTTTGAGTTTAACGGACCGATGTTCTTTGCAACGGCTGATATGATATCGGAAATTACGCCCGAAAAAAACATAAAAGTTGTTATACTCAGAATGAGGAACATTCCCATGCTTGATATTTCGGCACTTCGTTCCCTGAAGAAAATATATAAGAATTTCACAAAGAAGGATATAAGAGTTTTGTTCTCCCATGTAAACGAGCAGCCTATGTCTGTTGTGAAAAAATCGGGATTTTTCAGCGAGGTCGGCGAGGAGAATTTCCCTGCAAACATTGATGATGCGCTTGATGCAGCACAGAAAATAGTAAAGCAGGAATAAAAATAAGGTCTGCGGCATATCGCCGCAGACCTTTTATCTATTACTGTACAGGATTAGCCTCTGTTCTGGAGGTCCTGTTCGTACTTCTGGATCATCTTTTTACTCATTTGACCTGTACGACTTCTTATATTAGAAAGATATTTTTCGCACATTTTGCCCGTAAAAATCTTGATTTCAAGCTTTAGTCTGTCCCCTTCGGGAGTAACGAAGATTTTGTCAATATACTTGTTGACAAATTCCTTTGATATAATTCCGTTTGCCGCATCCTTTTGAGCTGCAGTTAATACACGACGGATTTCCTCAATGTGTTTTCTAAAATCTTCCTTGGAATTTTGTTGCTCCTGCAAATCAAAAAGTTCTTTTTCCAATTCCTCAATAATAGCCTTGCACTCATTATTCATTTGGATATATTCTTTATCATCCAAATCTCCGTTTAAGTTGTAATCAAGAATTTTTCGTTTCTTTTTCTGCTCGTGCTCGATTTGTGTTTTTAATTTCTCAATATCCTTTAGCATCTCGCCGTTTGCATCTATGGTTTTATACATTTCAATATAAGACTCGACCAAGTCCTCAGCCACAGGAGACGTTTCATTAAACACGTCAAAAAGAACAGGCTTGATTTCTTCTTCATAAATTGCAAAAGACGGGCAGGAATCTGCTCCGTTATTTATTTTACCACTGCATACCCATTTGCTGTTTTTGTTGCCTTGCCTGTCCACACTATCTCTGCGATAGTATGCCTTTCCGCAATGAGTGCAGAATAGCTTGCCTGTTAAGAGATTTGCATGGTTGCAAATGTTCTGTCTGTTTTTTACATCCTTGCTTCTTCTCTCTAAAACAATATTTGCCGCTTCCCAAAGCTCCTCGGTTACAATAGCAGGTACAATATCACCCGTTTCATCCTTAAACATAACCCATTCTTCAGGTGGAAGAAAATGTTGTTTCTTCGTAAACATATCAACGATTTTGACTTTGTTGCCAACATAATAACCTTTGTATTTTGGATTGGAAATAGTATTTGCCATTGTAGAATGAGCTATTTTGTTACCATTTCGATTTCTATATCCCCTGTCCCAAAATATATCTTCAATCTGCTTCATACTATATTGGTCAGTAGCATATAATTCAAAAAGCTCACGAACCATTTTTGCTTCTTCCTCGTTTATAACCAATTTCTTGTCCTTTTTGTCATAACCAAAAATTCGGCTGTTGCCAAGTACAACATGGTTCTTTATTGCCTGCTGATGACCGAATTTAATACGAGAGGACAATTTTCTAAGCTCGTCCTGTGCAATGGATGACATAATAGATAAACGAAGCTCAGAATCCTCATCAAGCGTGTTAATATTATCATTTTGAAAGAAAACCCCTACACCATTTTTTAAAAGCTCACGAGTGAACTGAATACTGTC